>CAZWAL010000064.1:0-12935 GCA_964631905.1 uncultured Stakelama sp. | reverse complement strand
TTCGAGACCTCCGCGCCACCGCCGACAAAGTCCGCGAGGGCGACCTCGCCATCCGGATCGCCGCCTTCAGCTCGGGCGTGCCGTCGACGACGGTGTATTTGGTCTTGCCGTCGCGAATTGCCTTGATGGCGGCTTCTTTGACGAAATCGGGCGTGTCAAAATCGGGTTCGCCGGCGCCCAGGCCGATCACGTCGATCCCTTGCGCTTTCAGCTCGAACACGCGCGCGGTAATGGCGAGCGTGGGTGACGGGCTGATCCGGTCGAGCGCGGCTGATGGATGCATGATTGGCCCCCTGGCGAGTGAATGCCGCCCGGCTATACGCGCGCGCCTTGCTGCGGTGCAACCTATGCGGTGGCGAGACGCGCTGGAATCAGCCCGCGCAGTGCATTGCCAATGAAGAAGCCGTTGGAGAGATCATCGAGGGTCAGCGCGCCTTCCACCGCCTCGCCGCGCGCAAGCAGTTCAGCGCGGAGCACGCCCGGCAGCAGCCCGCTGCCCAATAGGGCCGGGGTGACGAGCGTGTCGCCACGCTTGGCGAAGATCGAGGTGAAGCTTCCCTCGGTCAGCAGGCCATTGGCATCGACAAAAATCACTTCGAATGCGCCCGCCGCCTGGCGTGCCTCGTCGTAAAAGGCCCGGTCGCTGGTCTTGTGGCGCAACCGGAAATCAGCCGGGTCGACCGGCAGCGGCCTAACCGCGACCGTAACCGGCGCGGCGGGCGCATCCGGCCTCGGTGCGGATTCGATGGCGATTGCGCCGCTGGGGGCAAGCAGCAACCGCACCCGGCTGGGGTCTTTCAACCGAAAGGTCGCGGCCTGCAGTTCATTACGTGCGGCGTGGCGATCGAATGCGAATCCGAACCGGTTGGCGCTTGCCTTCATCCGCATCAGATGCCGGTCGAGCAGCGCGATGCCGGTTTGCGGGTGGAACGCCATCGTCTCGATCAGATCGAAACCGGGCGGGCCACCGTTCAGGAATGCACCCTTGGCGCGTGCTTCGTCCCATTCCTCGTCTGCTTGCGAATCGGCAACGATGCCGCCGCCTGCGCCGAACCGAGCGTCATCATCGCCGCCCTGGATCAACAGCGTGCGGATCGCCACGTTGAACATCGCATCGCCTGACGGATCAAGCCGTCCGATCGCCCCGGTATAAGGGCCACGCGCGCCCTGTTCGATCGCAGCGATAGCCTCCATCGCGCGGATCTTGGGCGCGCCGGTGATCGATCCACAGGGGAAGAGCGCCGCCATTACGTCGACCGCGTCCTTGCCGGGTGCGAGATCAGCGGTGACGGTAGAGACCATCTGGTGGATCGTCGGATAGGTTTCGACCGCGAACAATTGCGGCACCGATACGCTGCCGGCTACTGCGACACGCGACAGATCGTTGCGCATCAGATCGACGATCATCAGGTTTTCCGCGCGCTGCTTGGGATCGGCGGCGAGCGCGGTAGCGATGGCATCGTCCTGCGGGGGGGTGTCGCCGCGTCGCGCCGTCCCCTTCATTGGCTGGCAGCGAAGTTTCCCGCCCTCCAGCGCGAAAAACAGTTCGGGTGATAGCGATAGCAGCATGCCATGCCCGGTGCTCACGACCGCGCCATAGCCTGCACCCGATCGCGCTCGCAGCTGTGCATAGATGGCGAGCGGGTTGCCCTCGATTGGCACGGTCGAGGGGAAGGTAAGATTCGCCTGATAAAGATCACCCGCCGTTATCAGCGCGAGCACCTCGGCTAGTTTCGCCTCATAGCTCGCGCGATCATGCAGCGGTTCCGGGGTGCCTATCCAAGCGCCTGCAGGATCGGGCAGCCAGGCGGGCACGGCATCGGCGGCGATTTCGGTGTAATCGTCGAACACCCCGAACCACAGTAATGGGCCGATCGCACTGGTGGGCGCACCAAGCACGGGCTCGAACGCGGTGGCGGCTTCATAAGCGAGATAGCCAGCGGCGTGCTGGCCTGCCGCGGTCGCCGTGCGAATTTCGTCGAGTGCCGGTATGACGGCTGCAATGTCGTGCACTTCAATCACGCGCGATGGCGCCTGATACAGGCGTGCGGGTGCACCGCCCGGCCGGGCATCGTCGAGCAGAACAAAGGGTGCGGTGAAATCGGGCATCGGCTCTGCGCCAAATGCATCGCGCAACAAGGCGGGGCAACCCCGCGCGTTCAACCTCCGCGCTTGTCTGTCTGCCCAAGCCGACATATTTGCCGGGGATGATCAGCCCTGCCACCCCGCCGCTCCGCGCCGCGATCGTGCCCGTGACGCCACTGCAGCAGAATTGCACTTTGCTGTGGTGCACCGCCACGATGCGCGGCGCATTCGTCGATC
Source organism: uncultured Stakelama sp. (assembly GCA_964631905.1). Taxonomy (GTDB): domain Bacteria; phylum Pseudomonadota; class Alphaproteobacteria; order Sphingomonadales; family Sphingomonadaceae; genus Sphingomonas. The sequence goes on along the minus strand of CAZWAL010000064.1, from coordinate 10,613 downwards.
CGGGTGGTGATTTGCCCAAATTGCGCGCGGCGATGGCGCACCACGGTGTGACGATCGAAAAGATCATCCTCACCCACGGCCATATCGATCATTGCGGCGAAGCTGGCGTGCTCGCGAAGGACCTCGGCGTGCCGATTGAGGGGCCGCATGAGGGTGATAGGTTCTGGATCGCGCGGCTGGCCGATGATGGCCGCAGCTACGGCATCAACGGCGTGGTGTTCGAGCCCGATCGCTGGCTGGTCGAGGGCGATACGGTGACGGTCGGCAATCTGGTGCTCGACGTGTATCATTGCCCTGGCCACACGCCGGGCCATGTCGTTTTCCACCACGCCCCCTCGAAGCTGGCGCTGGTGGGGGACGTGCTGTTTCAGGGCTCGATTGGCCGCACCGATTTCCCAATGGGCAACCATCAGGATCTGCTCGACGCGATCGTCGCCAAATTATGGCCGCTGGGGGATGATACCAGCTTCGTCCCCGGCCATGGCCCGATGAGCAATTTCGGGCATGAACGCCGCCACAATCCGTTCGTCGGGGATGCCGCGCTGGCGGCGTAGGCGCTTAGCCAGCCGGTTGCTGGACGGTGATCGGCACCACTGTCACCGGATCGTTGAACGTCAGGAAGGGAATAGCCAGCGCGTACAGGCCGAGCCCGAGCATCGTGAATAGTGAGATGATCGTGCCGCCCATCCGCCCGGGGGTCCAGCCGTCCATGCCGAGGCCGTGCCCGACTCGCCCGAGCAGATAGAGGGCGGCCACCACCCACAGCCAGGTCGACGTGCCTTGGCTCAGTTCGATCGCGCCGATCAGGACGAGGACGATCGGGGTATATTCGATGAAATTGGCCTGCGCGCGCATTCGGGCGATCAGTGCCATGTCACCGCCATCGCCGATGCTCACCTTTGCCGCGCGGCGGACATTGCCGACGCGCATGGCCAGCCAGAAATTGATGATCGCAGCGCCACCGGCGGCGACGAGAGTGATCGGCAGGGCGATAGACATGACGCATCCTTGGAGTAAGGGGTGATGAACTGTGCTTTGGCAGTCGCATAATGGGATGACAATCCGGCTTTCCCATCGGCTATGCTTGCAAGCGCGCGCAAATTCGGTATAGCGCCACGCTTCGCGATGCGTCTGGCCGCTGGTGGCTTCCGCGGCCCTGTGGTCGTTGGTTTGTGTTCCAATTGCCCGGTTTATCGCCTTCATTCATGATTTTCATAGCGTAAGGTGCCGAAATGGCCGTCCCCAAAAGAAAGACTTCGCCGTCCAAGCGCGGCATGCGCCGCAGCCACGATTCGCTGGCTGTCGAGGCGTATCAGGAATGCCCCAATTGCGGTGAACTGAAGCGCCCGCACATCATGTGCGGATCATGCGGTCATTATAATGGCCGTGAGATCCTGTCGGTCGAAGGCTGACCAAAGCACCGAGCCCAGAACGCCAAGGGGGCCTTCAGCACGTGCCGATCAATTCTTGCATTGCCATCGATGCGATGGGTGGCGATGAAGGTCTTTCGGTTATGCTGGCGGGTGTCGCCCATGCGCGGCAGCGTTTCGATACGCTCAACTTCCTGCTGGTGGGTGACGAATCGGCGATTGCGGCGGGGCTGAAAGCCTATCCGCTGCTCGCCGATTGTGCCGAGATCGTCCACGCGCCCGATGTCGTGGCGGCAACCGAAAAGCCCAGCCAGGCGCTGCGCCGCGCCAAGACGACGTCGATGGGGATCGCGATCGATCTGGTGAAGCAGGGCCGGGCAGGCGTTGCCGTTTCGTCGGGCAATACCGGCGCGTTGATGTCGATGGCCAAGATTGCGCTGCGCACGCTGCCGGGGATTGATCGCCCCGCGCTCGCGGCATTGCTGCCCACGCTCGGCAACAATGACGTCGTGATGCTCGATCTGGGCGCGAACACCGAATGCGATGCGCGCAACCTGGTGCAGTTTGCGGTGATGGGCGCTGCCTATGCGCGCACGACGTTCGATCTGGCAGCGCCACGAGTCGCGCTGCTCAATATCGGCACCGAAGAGCTGAAGGGCACTGACAGCATCCGCGATGCAGCGGCGATGCTGAAGGCCGCGACGCATCTGCCGATGCAGTTTGCCGGCTTTGTCGAGGGCAACCGACTGTCGCAGGGCGATCTCGACGTGATCGTGTGCGACGGCTTCACCGGCAATATCGCGCTGAAAACGGCAGAGGGCACCGCCAAATTTGTCGGCGATCTGCTGAAGCGTGCCTTTCGCAGCTCGTTCCGCTCGAAAGTCGGCTTTCTCATCTCGCGCCCCGCCACCAAATTGCTCCGCGACCATCTCGATCCCAATAATCACAATGGCGGCGTGTTTCTCGGGCTGAACGGGCTGGTGGTGAAAAGCCATGGCGGCGCCACCGCGATTGGCGTGGCGCATGCGATCGAGGTGGCGGCCAAGATGTTGCGCGATGACCTGACCCGCCGGATCAGCGACGATCTGAGCAATTTCGAGGCGCAGGCCGCGTGATCCGGTCGGTCATCACCGGCACGGGATCGGCGCTGCCGGTGCGCCGCGTGTCGAACGCCGAGCTTGCCGAAACGGTCGACACCACTGACGACTGGATCGTTGAGCGGACCGGCATCCGGTTTCGCCACATCGCTGGTGACGGTGAGACGACTGCATCGCTGGCGACCGATGCGTGCCGTGCCGCGCTGGCTGCGGCTGGCCTTGAGCCTTCCGATATCGATCTGATCGTGCTCGCCACGGCGACGCCAGATCAGACCTTTCCCGCGACCGCCACGATCGTTCAGGCAACACTCGGCATCGATGATTGCGTCGCGTTCGATGTTGCGGCGGTGTGTTCGGGCTTTCTCTATGCGCTGCACGTCGCCGACAGCCTGATCCGCACCGGCGGTGCCAAGCGTGCGCTGGTGATCGGTGCCGAAACATTCAGCCGCATCCTCGACTGGGAGGATCGCACGACCTGCGTGTTGTTCGGCGACGGCGCAGGCGCGATCGTGCTTGAGGCGGAGGAGGGCGGCAATCGCGGTATATTGTACAGCCGGCTGCATGCTGACGGGCGACACAATCAGCTGCTCTATGTCGATGGTGGTCCGTCGACGACGGGCACGGTCGGCAAATTGCGGATGAAGGGGCGCGAGGTGTTTCGCCACGCGGTCGTCAACCTGGCGGCGGTGATGGAAGAAGTGCTGGCGAGTACCGGTTTCGTGCCTGCCGATGTCGACTGGGTCGTCCCGCATCAGGCCAATGCCCGCATTCTGGATGCGACAGCGCGTAAGCTTGGTTTGGCGGGCGACAAGGTGATCATGACGGTCGATCAGCATGCCAATACGTCGGCCGCCTCCGTGCCGCTTGCGCTGGACGTGGCGGTGCGCGATGGGCGGGTGAAGCGTGGTGATCTGTTGGTGCTCGAGGCAATGGGCGGGGGCTTTACCTGGGGTGCGGCACTGGTGCGGTTTTAAGGTTGGTTATCGGTTATTCACGGTGTAACATTTCCGTTACAAACTGTTTTTGAAGTTTTGATTGCCTGTGATAGCACAGGCTTGGCCAAGCAAACGGGGAGGGGCGCATGGCAGTTGCAGGAACGTTGACGAGGGCTGATCTGGCAGATGCCCTACACCGCGAAGTGGGGCTGTCGCGGATGGATTCAGCCAAGCTGGTCGAACAGATTCTTCATCACATGTGTGAATCGCTCGCCAAAGGCGAGAATGTGAAGATTTCCGGTTTCGGTACCTTCGTCCTGCGCAGCAAGGGCGAGCGGATCGGCCGTAACCCGAAGACGGGCGTCGAAGTGCCGATCGCCCCGCGCCGCGTGCTGACGTTTCGCGCCAGCCAGATGATGCGCGAACGCATTGTCGGGGCAGGCTGACCATCACGATGCCAGCGCCGCTTGAAAAGGCGGCCGGGGCCTTTCGGACGATTGGCGAGTTATCGCAGGAAATCGGCATACCCCGGCATATTCTTCGATATTGGGAAACCCGTTTTCCGCAGCTGCGCCCCCTGCAGCGCGCGGGCAAGCGGCGCTATTACCGGCCTGATGACGTGGCTCTGGTGCGGCGGATCAATTCACTGCTCAATCATGAGGGGTATACGATCCGCGGCGTTCAGGCGTTGCTCGCCGCCGAGCGCAAGCAGCCGGCGCGCGCGATCGATCCTGCCGCAGTAAAGGCGGTGCGCGATATGCTGGTAGACGCGCTGGAGGCCGATACGGTCTGACCTAGAATCGCTGACGCCGCTCGATGGCGTTGCTTGCCGCAGGCAGCACGATCTCCGTGCCGTCACGGCCGATCACCAGCATACCGCTGAACCGGCCTCGCGCATCCCTCAGAAACGGCCCTTCCAGGATCGAATAGGGCAGTGGCGGCACGATATGCGTCAGGAGCAGCGTCTTCACGCCAGCGCGCTGGGCAATGTCGGCTGCCTGTTGCGGGGTGGTGTGATAGCTCGGGATATCGTGGAAGATCTTCTCGAGATCAGTGCGCCCCGCGCGCTTCGCCGCCGCCTGCTGAAGCGCAACCAGATCTGCAGATAAGGCCTCGTGCACCAGCACATCGGCGCCTTTCGCGGCGCGCTCGACCGACGCGGTCGGCTTGGTATCGCCGCTGATCACGATTCGCCGTCCTTTATAGGCAAAGATATAGCCATAGGCCGGCTCGACGGGTGAATGATCGACCCGGAAGGCGAACACCTGCAGCCCGTGCTTGTCGAAGATCAGTTTCGGATCGCCATTGGCGGGTGTTTCCTGCGCGAATGCCTGCATGCCGAACGCCGCCGGCTTCATGACCGCCGTGCCGTGATGGGCAATGCGGTAGCCGCGGTCCTGGCTGTACGCCGCGTTGAACCCGCCGACGACGCTTTCCACGCCGGGCGGGCCAAAGACCGGCAGTGGCACGGGCGATCCGCTCGTCCCCCAATGCTGCAGCATCAGCGCGCCGAGCGAATCGATATGATCCGAATGGAAATGGGTAAGGAACACCGCTTCGACGCGCCCGGCGCCATAGCCCATCCGGCCGAGATTGCGCACCCCGCCCTCACCGATATCGACCAGATACACATGCCGACCAGCCGTAATCAGCGTGCATGGCCCCGCGCGATCGGGCGAGGGCATTGGCGATCCCGCCCCGCACAGCGCCACGCCAAGCCCATCGGGCCGCCCGGCGAACGGATCGGTCGCCAGCACCTGTTCCATGCCGCGCGCGAACAGCGCGACCGCGATCCGATCGCGCATCAGATACCCGCCGCCCGCGATCAGCGCGAGGAGCAGGGCCACGATAACCAGGATGCGTCTCATGCCGATTTCCGATCGATTGGGGGCAGGGTGAGCACGCTGCGCAGATCGTCCTCGATCCGCCAAAGCCGGTCCTGCCCCCACCAGGCAGGGCGATCGTCGACCTGAAATGACGGAACGCCCCATAGCCCCAGCGCGAACAGATCGGCCCGGTTGGCGTCTGCGACCGCCCGCCACGACGGGTCGGCCAGCGCGGCGTGTACGTCGTCTGCAGCGATCCCCGCGCGGGCCGCAACCGGCAGCAGCCCGGCATCGGTTGTCATGTCGATCCCTTCGGCAAAGGCGGCACGCAGAAAGGAACGGGCGAAGTCCAGTCCCTGTGCCGGTCCACGCGCAATCGCGTGGTGCAGCACCGCCAACCCGCGTTCGACCCCCGTCCCGACCGGATCGACAATCTTCCCGAAGGCGATCCCGGCGCGTGCCGACTCTCGCTTGGTGTCGAGCGTGATATACATCCGCTTTGCACCCGGCACGGGCAGGCCGCGCATCACCATCGGCAGCACGAATTTCAGCCGCAGGTCAGCGCCATACGCCTCAGCAAGCGCGCCGATCCGCTCGGCCGCCACCAGCGTGTAGGGCGAGCGGAACGACAGGTAGAAGTCGAGTCTGGGCCGTGTCGTAGGCTGGATCGGTTCGGGCAGCGTGCGCAGATCAAGGACGGGGCAAAGTGGAGCATGAGTTGCCCCCTGCTCGGCGCGCAACCGTGCCTCCAGATAATGAAGGCGATCGACGCCCCAATAAAACTCCCCCTCGAAATGTGTCGTCGCGCCCAGATAATGCCCCAGCTTCTGCCGCTTCGTCGCACCTTTCGCCACGACCTCGGCGGTCTTGGGAGCATCGAGCGATCCGAAACGCTCCGCTAACCCGTCCAGCGCGGCATCGGGGTCGTCAGACAGGCAAGCACGGCCGACTGCAATCAAGGCATCGATTGGCCGGTCGCTGTCCAAAGCGGCGGCGGCGATCGCCTGCGCGCGGACAATCTGCGCGGCGTTCGGTTGGCCGGTGCAGATCGGTGCCAGTCCCAGGGTTTTGGCAAGCATGGCGGAATCGCGCCGACCATAATCGGCCAGCCGGTCGATTTCAGGCGCGGCGGCCGCATCGGGGGCGGGGACGATATGGAGTTGGAGCGCCAGCCCGTAGCGATCGGCGAGCGCTCCCAGAAAGGGCAGCGCCACCGGGCCATAGGGATCATCGACCTGGAAAAAGAAATCGACCGCCATCGCCCCGCCCCCCATGCGTCGCGCCAACCGGTGTCGTGCGCGCCGCACATCGCGCAACCCGTCACTCGTCAATGCGGTTGTCACCAGGCGGCGGATCGTACTCATGGCGCAGGGGATAGCTTATAGCACGGACTGTGACAAAAGAAGATTCGCTATACTGACTTACCCGGGAATTTCTGCAACAACGCGCAAACTATAATCGGCGCGTGACGTGCCAATATAGCCGCAATGCAGGGATACTGGACGCTGCACGATCGATTGCCTATGCCATGAAAATATCTGTCATGAAATCATCGCCTTCTCCCACCAGCCGTGTCCGACCCATTGGCGCACCCGATCAGGCGCAAGACGGGCGTCATCTGCGCAGCCGTGCAACGCGGGCCAAGATCGTCGAAGCGTTGCTGACGCTGGTGCGCGAGGGCGACGTCGCGCCGGGCGCGGCCCGTGTAGCGGAGGTGGCGGGTGTCGGCTTGCGCACGGTATTCCGCCATTTCGACGAGATGGAATCGCTCTACCGCGAAATGGCGGAGGTGATCGAGGCGCAGGTGATGCCGATCATGCTGACCCCCTTTCAGGCCACGGGCTGGCGCGACCGGGTACGCGAAATGGCCGATCGTCGGATCGGCATTTATGAAACGATCATGCCCTACCGCATCTCATCGAGCATCAAGCGGTTCCAATCCGACTTTCTGATGCAGGGCTATCACAAGCAGCTCCAGCTCGAACGTACTTCGCTGCACGCGATCCTGCCCGCGACGGTGATTGCCGATGCGCCGGCCGCGAGCGCGATCGAGGTGACAATCAGTTTCCAGTGCTGGCGCCGTCTGCGGCATGATCAGGGTCTGGCGATCGAGGATGCCCGCGCAGTCATTCACCGACTGCTCGAAGCGGTGCTGGCCAGCATTACCGATTAGCAGAATATCCGAGCCACGCGCCGCATTGAGCACCAATAGACATCGTTGCTCCACCCGACCGATGGAAACACCACGCCCTGTGTGATGCCACCAATCCGCACGCGGCCCGTCTCGATGCCGGTTTCGATATCGAGGAACACCACTTCCTCGCCGCCACGGCGATAATCATTGGTGATTATCCGGCCCGATCGGGGGAGAAGGATCATGTGACTGGCACAGCCAATCCCGGTCTTGCGCCACCGTTCGGTCAGCGCGCGCGTTACCGGATCAAAGCTCCACGCCCGCATGGCGCGGTTGGCTGAATCGAAACCGATCACGATGCGACGTTCAGTGTCGATCAGTGGCGGATTGGTAATGCTGCCCCCATCGACACCGCTAATCGCGATCGCATCATGATCGTCGGCGTCATCAAGCGCCACGCGGATTAGGCGATTGGGTGTTTGCACCACGCCTCGCCCGACCATGCTGGTCTGATAGCGGTGTCGACCATTATCCATGAACCAGGCTTGGCCAAGCGCCAGCACCACGTCCCAGCCATAGCTTTGTGCCGTTGACCCGACATAGTCGTGGCACCACCCATCATCGCGAACCAGGGTGCCGCACGACCAGTGATAGCGGAAGATTGAGCGCACCCCGACAACGTAAACCGTGGTGCCGACGGCACTCAGCCGGGCGATTGAAGGTTCAGGACAATCAATCGTGGCAATGATCGACAGGCTCTCAGGGTCGATCACCGTCAACCGTGCGGGCACGCTGTCCGACAGATTCTTTGTTACGATCAACCCATTGTCGAGAATGACGAAGCTGTTGTGGGCAAGGTTCAACGGCAGGCGAAGCGATGCCCTCAGCCTGCACTGCCGGTCGAGCCGGTGTGCGTATCGCCCATAGACGACATAGAGATCGCCATTGGCATGGATTGCCATACCGCCGGGCCACATCGGCCCGCCCGCCAATCGGGGAGATCGCGCAAGCGGTGCCAGCGTTTCAGGATCGATCCGTTCGACGCGCGCACTTGTCGGCAGCTTCAGATTTGATCGCAACACCGAATGGGTCAACAGGAAGACCTCGCCCGGCGCACCCAGCACTGTCATCGTTGACATCAGCGTTCGCCGGGTCGTCACGCGTAACGGTGCGCCCGTCATCATCTCTGCCCCGCATCGCGCGACCTGTCCGCGATCGGGGGTGCCATCCTCGCCCGGCCAGGGACTATCGAGATAGGCGGTCATCGCGCCGCTTTCTTGCGTGCGGTCGGTTCGGTCAGATCAGCAGCATCAGGATCGGCAGGATGGTGCCCGCGCCAAGCATGATCTGCGACGTCCGCCGCGTCTGCCGGTTGTTGAGCGCGATGGTCATCCCCAGGATCGTCGAAAACATCAGCCCGATCGACATGAAGCCGACGAATATCTTCAGCGGCCACGGCGAATGTTTGGGGCCGGCAGGCGCGGGCGCGGGGGCCGCACCGGTCGCCTTGTCTGCCATCGCGCGCGCCGCTTCGGGAGGCTTTGGTTTGCGCGGCTTCGGGAAGTCCTGCTTCTTGTGAATGGCCGCAATCGTAGCGATCCATTTGGGCGGCGAGATCCCATCCTCGGTTTCATGAAAATCGAAGGTCTGGAGCGCGCCGCTGAAAGCGAAGAACAGGATTGCCGGCGCAAACAACATGCCGAGCCAGAGGTGAAACTGGCGTAGGCGGCGAAGAATGCGGGGATGCATCGGCATGCCTTTCGGGCGGGGATCGATGGTTAACGATACCCGTTCGGCAAACCGCGTACCACCGGGCTTATCGGCCGAATGCGCTTTTTCGGTACAGCATCGTGATGGATACCCGGCGATTGCGGGGATCGGCGGGGTCTTCCTTGATCATCGGTTCCCGGTCGGCAACGCCTTCGATCCGTTCGAACCGGCTGTCAGGCAGCCCTTCTTGCGCCAGGCGACGCCGGGTCGCTTCGGCACGGCTGCTCGACAGAAGCCAGTTATTGATCCCGGCCGCATTCTTGAAGCCAAGGCTGTCAGTATGGCCGCGAATCATGATCGCGTTGTCGAGCGTTTTCACGGATTCGGCGATCAACCCGATCAGCTTGTCGGCTTCGGGTTCGAGCGCGGTCGTGCCCAGGCCGAACATCGAATAATCAGCATTATCGACCAGATCGATCCGCATGCCCTCCAGCGTGCGGACAAACCGCACATGCGTGGCCAGCTTTTGCATTTTGGGGCTGGCGGTCATCTGCTTCGATACACGTTCTTTGATGCGGTCGAAATTCTTGCGATCCTGAATCTCGAACTCGCGGTTACGCAGCGAGCCCTTGTTCCCAGTGCCGATCCGGGGGCCGCCCGCATCGGACATTTGCGGCTGAACGAGGCTCAGCGTGCTGGCCGTTCCCGCGTCTTTTCCGACGCGTGATGAGCTGCTGACGACATCGCCGCCGAACAGACCACTCCCCCCAATCCCCTCTGACCGCGAATCGAGAATTGTTGGCGCGAAATAATCGGCGATGCCCTTGCGCTGTTTCTCGGTGGTCGCCCCGAGAAGCCACATCAGCAGGAAGAACGCCATCATTGCGGTCACGAAATCGGCATAGGCGACTTTCCACGCGCCGCCGTGATGGCCACCATGCCCCTCGATATAGATTTTCTTGACGATGACGCGGGGCGGTTGGTTGGCCCCGTGCGGCGCACGCGCAGCCATTACCGGCCCCGCAGCCCGTCAAACACCTCGGCAAAGCCCGGCTGGTTGTGATGCGCGATGCCCGAACGGGCCGCTTCGATGACCAGCGGCTGCGGGTGCCCGTGGAGCGAGGCGATGATGATCTGCTTGACGGTGTGATAGATGGCGGCATCGGCATCAATGATCTGCTGCAACCGGCCCGCCAGTGGCGCGACCAGGCCATAAGCCAGCAACACGCCCATGAAGGTGCCGACCAAGGCCGATCCGATCATCGCGCCCAGAATGGCGGGTGGCTTGTCGATCGATCCCATCGTCTTCACCACGCCGAGCACGGCGGCGACGATGCCCAATGCAGGTAGTGCGTCGGCCAGGCCTTGCAGGGTGGTTTGCGGGCCTTGCACTTCGTGATGGTGGGTCTTGATCGTGTTATCCATCACCTCTTCGACCGCGTGCACATCGAGCGTACCCGATGAGACGACGACAAGGCGAAGCGTATCGGCGATCAGCGCGATCAATGTGTGATCGGCGAGCAGCCGGGGATATTCGCTGA
>CAZWAL010000063.1:0-13042 GCA_964631905.1 uncultured Stakelama sp. | reverse complement strand
GTCCGCCGGATTGCAGATTATGCTTCGCCGCAAATGGCGTCACCGCCCCGCCCGCCTCCTCGACCAGCGTGTTCCACTCGCTGCAATCAGCACATTGCCCCGCCCAGCGATGCGACACCGATCCGCACGACTGACAGACATAGCGCTTCTGCGGTTTGGCCATAGAACGGAACTAGCAGAATGAGAACGGGAGGGGAACAAATAATCTTGGCACTTGTGCCCAAATCACGCCCGCGCCGGAATTTTCAATCCGCGCTGCACGGCAGGCCGCGCGAGTGCGCGTTCCAGCCACGCTTTCACGTTGGTGAAGCCGTCAAATCCGACCAGCTCGCCCGCCCCATAGAAATTGGGGATCGCGTTAACCCAGCCGATCATCGACACATCGGCAATCGTGTAATCTTCCCCCATGAACCACGCCCGGTCGGCCAGCACGCCGTCCATCACGCCCAGAATGCGCTTTACCTCGGCGACAAAGCGATCGCGGGGGCGCTTGTCTTCCCAGTCCTTGCCGGCGAATTTGGTGAAGAAGCCCATTTGCCCGGTCATCGGGCCAAGGCCACCCATCTGAAACATGACCCATTGGATCGTCTGATAGCGCGCAATCGGGTCTTCGGGCAGCAATCGCCCCATTTTCTCGGCGAGATAGATCAGAATCGCACCGCTCTCGAACAGCGCGATTGGCACGCCGCCCGGCCCGTCGGGATCGAGGATCGCGGGAATCTTGCCATTGGGGTTGAGCGATCGGAAGGCGTCGGACTGGCTTTCGCCCGCCATGATGTCGATCAAGTGCGGCTCATAGGGCAGGCCCAGCTCTTCGAGCATGATCGACACTTTCACACCATTGGGCGTCGGCATCGAATAAAGCTGCAACCGGTCCGGGTGAGTGGCGGGCCAGCGGGCGGTGATCGGGAAGGCGGAGAGATCGGCCATGGACAGCTCCAGTAACGGGCGGGGTTGCGGGGGAGATAGTCATGCCGAGCCTCGCGCGCTATGGCTCCGCCCGATGAAAGCGACCGATCTTCGTATTGCCCTGTTCAGCGGCAATTATAACTATGTCCGCGACGGCGCGAACCAGGCGCTGAACCGGCTCGTGGGGCATTTGCTGGCGCAAGGGTGCCAGGTCCGCGTTTATTCGCCGACCATCCCCAACCCCGCCTTCCCGCCCACCGGCGATCTGGTGGATGTGCCCGCTTTTGCGATCCCGACTCGCAAGGAATACCGGGTCGCGCGGGGATTGCCCGCCAAGGTTCGGCGCGATCTTGACGCATTTGCCCCCAACATGGTTCATGTCTCCGCGCCCGATATCCTCGGCCACCGCGCGGTCAGCTATGCGCGCAGCAAGGGCATCCCGGTCGTCGCTTCGGTGCACACGCGGTTCGAGACGTATCTGGCCTATTACGGCCTTGGGTTTCTGGAACCCGGCGCGGTGGCGCTGCTGCGGCGCTTCTACCGGCGCTGCGACGCGATCATGCCGCCATCGCAATCGATGGCCGATCTGCTGCGCGATCAGCGGATGAACGACGATATCGGCATCTGGTCCCGCGGGATCGACCGGACGATCTTCACCCCCGCCGCCCGCAGCATGATCTGGCGGCGCGAACTGGGCATCAGGGACGATCAGATCGCAATCGGGTTCCTCGGGCGCCTGGTCCTCGAAAAAGGTCTGGATGTCTTCGCCGCAGTCATCGCCGAACTGGAGCGACGCGGCGTAGGGCACCGGGTACTCGTGGTCGGCGAAGGGCCAGCGCGCGAGTGGTTCGCCGAACGCGTACCCGATGCCGTGTTCGCCGGGTTTCAGGCAGGCGCCGATTTGGGCCGGGCAGTCGCGTCAATGGACGTGCTGTTCAATCCCAGCGTCACCGAAACCTTCGGCAATGTGACGCTGGAGGCAATGGCCTGTGCCGTACCCGTCGTCGCGGCAATCGCCACGGGTAGTTCGAGCCTGGTCGAGCACGGCGTGACCGGTCGGCTGGTCGAGCCGACCGACATCGCTGGCTATGCCGATGCGCTTCAGGCCTATGCCGAAGACCGCGACCTTGCCGATAATGACGGCCTTGCGGGCGAAGCGCGTAGTGCTGCCTATGGCTGGGATGCGATCAACCAGAAGGTGCTCGACAAATATCTGGAAGTGCGCACGCGGCGGGGCGCCTAAGCGCCCTCGCCGCCCGTCCTTTTAGTCGAGCCGCTCGATCTTCTGTGCCGTCTCGTCGATCAGCGCGACGATCTGATGCAAGGTCGCCGTATCGACGTCCCCCCTGCTGAAGCGGTGCATCAGTACCGAGCGGAGATTCCCCATCGCGCGCCGCACTGAGGCGCTGTCGGTACGCTGGCGCTCTTCACCCAACTCGGCCAGCCGTGCGAACAGCGCCGCCACCTCCTCGGCTCGCTCGGCGAGATGCACCGTCCCCGCCTCGGTCACCGCGAATTGCTTCTTGGCGCCTTCTGCCTTTTGCTCCTCGATCAGCCCCATATCGTCGAGCAGGGTGATCGTGGGGTAAACAACGCCCGGGCTTGGCGCATAGGCCCCGCCAGTCAGTTCCTCGATCTCGCGGATCAAATCGTAGCCGTGGCGGGGCTGATCGGCGATCAGCTTGAGCAGCACGAGCCGCAACTCGCTGCCGTCGAACATTCGGCCACGCCGACCGCGACCTCGCCCGGCCATGTCGGCAGCGTCGATTTCCCAGGTGACCGCAAAGGGCCCCCAACGGCGTGATCCGCGCGGACCGCAATGGCGGTTGCCATAAGCATGAAACATTCCAATATCCTCTTGAGCGTTTGAGATGCGTTAAAGATATATCTTGAGCGTCTCGGTACAAGAGGTGCTGCATTAAAATTCAACGCGCTTATCTTGGGCGCATGGCCGACCTCTTTTCCCCCACCGATCAACCTGCCCCCGCCGCACCAACCAACGCGCCGCTGGCAGACCGACTACGCCCTGCAAAACTCGCCGATGTGGTGGGGCAGGATCATCTCACCGGACCCGAAGGCGCAATCGGGCGGATGGTGGCCGCCGGACGTCTCTCCTCGATCATTCTCTGGGGCCCGCCGGGCACAGGCAAAACGACGATTGCGCGGTTGCTCGCCGAAGCGGTCGACCTGCGTTTTGCGGTCATCTCTGCGGTGTTTTCGGGTGTTGCAGACCTGAAGAAGATCTTCGCGGAAGCGCGCGATCACGCCCGGATCGGCAAGCGGACCTTGCTGTTCGTGGATGAAATCCACCGCTTCAACCGCGCGCAGCAGGATGGCTTCCTGCCCTATATCGAGGACGGCACCGTCATTCTGGTCGGCGCGACAACGGAGAACCCGTCATTCGAACTCAACGCCGCCTTGCTGAGCCGCGCGCAAGTGCTCGTCCTCAATCGGCTCGATGATGCTGCGCTAGGCCAGCTGCTCGATCGGGCGGGGGCACTCGAGCAACGCGTGCTACCGCTGACGTCGGATGCCCGGACGGCGCTGATCGCGGGGGCGGATGGCGACGGGCGATTCCTGCTCAATCAAGCCGAAACGTTGTTCGCGGTGGATTTACCGGAACCGCTCGATCCCGCCGCGCTGTCAGCGTTCCTCCAGCGACGCATGCCGGTCTATGACAAGGATCGTGAGGGGCATTACAACCTCATCTCGGCGCTCCACAAATCCATGCGCGGTTCCGATCCGCAGGCGGCGCTCTATTATCTCGCCCGGATGCTGACGGCGGGCGAGGAGCCGCTTTACGTGCTCCGCCGGATCACCCGGTTCGCGAGCGAGGATATCGGCCTCGCGGATCCGCAGGCGCTGATCCAATGCCTCGCTGCCAAGGATGCCTATGATTTTCTGGGTTCGCCCGAGGGTGAACTCGCTATCGCGCAGGCGTGCCTCTATTGCGCGACCGCTCCCAAATCCAATGCCACCTACAAGGCGCAAAAGGCCGCCTGGAAATCCGCCCGCGACACCGGATCGTTGATGCCGCCGCAAAACATCCTGAATGCGCCGACCAGGCTGATGAAGGATATCGGCTATGGCAAGGATTACGCCTATGATCACGATGTCGACACGGGGTTTTCGGGGGCAGATTACTGGCCGACGGAGATGGGGGCGCAGGTTTTCTACCGGCCAACCGATCGCGGTTTTGAAAAGCGTATCGCCGAACGTATTGCTTATTGGGAGGGGTTGAAACATGCGGCTGACGACTAGCTTGATCGCGGTGGCGCTGGCGACCATGGCGCTGCCGGCAAGCGCGCAATCGGCCCGGCAACCCACGCCGTATGACATGGCGCTGGCAGCCGGCTACAAAGCGACGATCACCTGTGGAGCGGTTTTCGTGGCCGGACGCACCGAAGCGCAGATCGCCGTGGATGAACTTAATGGGATCTATCCCGAATATGCGGCGATCGTTCCCATGCTCACCGCCACGATCGATCAGCGGGCGCGCGCGGTAACGGTGCCGTTCGGCCCTGATCTGCCGCCCCGTATCGCAATATGGTCGGCCAGGACGGGGTGCACCACCCTGCCGATTGGGACGCCCATTCAAGCGATCCCCGCGCCAGTTGCGGGCAAGCCCGGCCCTGCTGGCCCGGCCCCCGGCGCATGGCCGCGCGGCGACGCGCTGCCCAAAAAGCCGCTTCAACAACTCGAACCGGTCGCACGCGCCTTTGATCCGGTGGCGTATGGCCGGGGCACCAAAACCACCGGCGTGGTGGTGGTGAAGGCCAACCAGATCATCGCCGAACAATATGCCCCCGGCTTCGGCCCCTTCACCGCGCAGCGCACCTGGTCGGTCGCCAAGAGCATGACGGGCATTTTGGCCGGCATGGCGGTGCAGGCAGGTGCGGTGAAGGTCGATCAGCCGGCCGCGATCGCCGCCTGGGGCGATCCCCGCGATCCGCGGCGCACGATCACGCTCGACAATCTGTTGCGGATGGCCAGCGGGCTGCACAGCGACACTGCGGGTAACCGCACCGATGCCATTTATTTCGGTGGCACCGGCGTACAGGAAAATGCCACGCAGTGGCCGCTGGAGGCGAAGCCCGGCACCCGCTTTCGCTACGCAAACAATGATATTCTGCTGGCGATGCTGTCGGTCCGTTCAGGGCTTGGCGATGCGCGCTACAAATTCTTCCCGCACACTGCCCTCTTCGCCAAGCTCGGGATGCGCCACAGCTTTGCCGAGGCCGATCTGCGCGGTGATTACATCCTGTCCAGCCGGGTATGGACGACCGCACGCGATCTCGCCCGGTTCGGACAATTCTGCCTGAACGACGGCGTCTGGAACAGCGAGCGACTGGTGCCCGCTGGCTGGATGAAATACGTCACCACCCCCAGCGGTCCGCAACCGCCCGGTGCGTTCGGATATGGCGCGACCTTCTGGCTGATGAACAAATCTGCCGGGGTGCCAACCGATACCTATTCGGCAAACGGCAATCGCGGGCAGTTCGTGGTGGTGGTGCCAAGCCGCGGCATCGTGATCGTCCGGCGGGGCGAAGATCCGGGCAGTTTCGATATCGCCAAATTCACAGCCGATGTGCTTGCGGCGGTGAAATGACCGCGTCGATCGAGGATTGGGATAGGCTGGTCGCCTTTGCGCTTACCCTGCCCGGCACGCATGTCGGCGCGCATTATGGCAAACCGGCAGTGAAGGTGATCGCCAACGACCGCGCCTTTCTTTCGCCCAGCCGCGAGGAAGGTTCGTTCGTTCTGCAAATCGATGAAGATAC
The DNA here is from genome assembly GCA_964631905.1 of uncultured Stakelama sp. Taxonomy (GTDB): domain Bacteria; phylum Pseudomonadota; class Alphaproteobacteria; order Sphingomonadales; family Sphingomonadaceae; genus Sphingomonas. The sequence goes on along the minus strand of CAZWAL010000063.1, from coordinate 7,352 downwards.
CAAGGCACTGCTGATCGAAACCGATCCCGATACCTATTGGCAGACGCCGCATTATCATGGTTGGCCCGCTTTGCTCGTCCGCTATGACAGCCCTGACCCGGACAGAGTAAGGCACATGATCGAACGCGCCCGCGAACAGGCAGCGGCGCGACCGATGGCCCGTCCGCGCAAGAAAAAGTGAGGTCGTTTGATCGATTTGCGGCCATCGACTGGTCAGGCGCCAAGGGAAGCCGCCACAAGGGCATTGCACTCGCCATGTGCGAAGCCGGTGACGCCGCGCCCCTGCTGATCGAACCGCCCCGCGGTGTTTGGTCGCGGACCGCGATCCTCGATTGGCTGCGCGCGCGTGCCGGGGAACGACTGCTGGTCGGTTTCGATTTCAGTTTTGCACCGCCCTTCATCGAACGCCGCGCCTATCTGCCCGGCGAGCTGACCCCAGACACTGCCCGCCCGTTCTGGGCCTATGTCGATGCGGCATGCGATGACGATGATCTGGGCGCCGCATCGTTCCTGCACAGTCGGCGCGGTCGACATTTTTACCTTGGTGCAGCCGATGGCCCCAAAGCGGATTTCATGCACTTTCGCCGATGCGAAGCGCATTTCAATGCAGGTGGCGGCGGCAAGCCGTCGACCGTTTATGACGCAATTGGTGCCGCGCAAGTCGCGAAGGCAAGTTTTGCCGGGATGCGCCTGCTGCATCATCTCGGGCGGGACGTACCGGTCTGGCCCATCGATCCCGTGCCGCCAAATGGCGCACTGGTGGTGGAGATTTACACCACCATTGCCGCGCGGGCAGCTGGATTGCGCAAGGGGATCAGCAAAATGCGCGGCCCCGCAGCCCTTGACGCCGCACTTACCCACCCCGCCATCGGCAGCCGCACGCATGATTTGCTCGATCGCTATGACGATCACGCTACCGATGCGATCCTGACCGCCGCATGGTTGCGCGCACGCGCGAATGACGTTGCCCTGTGGTACCCGGCACCGCTGAAACCCGAAATTGCCCGTACCGAGGGCTGGACCTTCGGCGTCGTCTGACGCATGAGGCGTGTCGATCAGTCGAAATGCCGGTTTAGCTCAGCTGGTAGAGCAGCGGTTTTGTAAACCGAAGGTCGCGGGTTCGATTCCTGCAACCGGCACCACCCCCACCGCAAAAATCCATACGCGCACGGTATCCGCTTGGCAGGCGGCGGCCCGCGCTTGATAGTGGGGCAATGATCAAGGTTGCCAGCTACAATATCCACAAAGGCATTGGCACCGACCGCAAAGCCATGCCTGAGCGCATTTTGCAGGTGCTGGCCGAAATCGATGCCGACATCGTCACGCTGCAGGAGGCCGATCAGCGGTTCGGCTCGCGCGCCGCTGTTCTTTCGCGATCGTTGCTCGATCGGTTTGGATGGATGCCGGTGACCTTTGGAACCCGACCCGCCAGCATGGGGTGGCACGGCAACCTGCTGCTACTGCGCAAAGGCATGACCATCGTCGAGCAAGCGACGATCCCCCTGCCCTCGCTCGAACCGCGCGGCGCGATCATGGCTGATGTCCGCACGCAGCACGGCCAACAGCTGCGAATCGTCGGCATGCATCTTGACCTTTCGGGTTTTCGCCGACCCCGCCAAGCCCAAGCCATTATCGCGCATGTCGCGGCCTGCCAGCAGCAATTGCCAACGATCATGATGGGCGATCTGAACGAGTGGAGCGCGATGACCGGCTGCCTGCACGAATTCGCGCGGCATTACCGGATTGCCGATACCGGCAACAGCTTTCACGCGCGCCGCCCGGTAGCGCGGCTCGACCGGATCATGGTATCGCGGGACCTGAAGGTTGCAGCGTGCGGGGTTGAGACGGGGAAGCTGGCAAAGGTGGCGTCCGATCACTTGCCGATCTGGGCGCGCATAGAGGGGGTGCGATGATCCGTGAGAAGGAGTTGCGACTGGCGCTCGTCTGCTATGGCGGCATCAGCCTTGCCGTCTATATGCACGGCATCTCCAAGGAAATCTGGCGGCTCGCCCGCGCCAGCTGTGCTTTTCACGAGGGACAATTTCCCGCCAGCGGCAGCCAGGGCGTATACCGCGCGCTGCTCCACGAAATCGAACAGGATCACGGGCTGCGGCTGCGGGTTCTCGTCGACATCATCGCCGGGGCAAGTGCAGGCGGGATCAACGGCGTCTTCCTGGGTCAGGCGATTTCGACCGGCCAGTCGCTCGAGCCGCTGACCGATCTATGGCTCGACAGTGCCGATATCGAGGCGCTGATCGACCCCGCACAGGGGCCAAAACACGGCATGTCCAAAATCTGGGCGCTGCCACTTGCGTGGATGGCACAGCGGCGTTCGGGCGATCGGATCGATGTGCTGGTTGAAGCCGGGGCACGCGACGAGGTACGCGCCAAACTGTCGAAGTTTGTTCGGTCGCGCTGGTTCGAGCCACCCTTTGGCGGCGAACGGTTCAGTCATCTTGTCCTCGATGCATTTGATGCGATGGCGGCTGCACCCAAAGGGCCAAGGCTACTCCCGAAGGATCAGCCGCTCGATCTGTTCGTGACCGTCACCGACTTTGCCGGTCACCCAGAGCGACTGGCGCTGAATTCCCCTGCTGAAGTGATCGAGACCGAGCACCGGCTGATCTTTTCCTTTTCCGATCACGGCATCGCCGGCGAAACGCTTGCCCATCCCGGCGAGCTCACTTTTGCCGCGCGAGCGACGTCGAGTTTCCCCGGCGCATTTCCACCTTGTACGGTCGGCGAAATCGACAAAGTGCTGGCCCATCGCGATGTTGCCTGGCCGCAGCGCGAGAGCTTCCTCAAACGCAATCTGCCGCGCCACTATGCCGCCAGCAGCGCCGAACAAGCAGTCCTGATAGACGGGTCTGTACTGGCGAACGCGCCGTTCCGCCCCGCGATTGAAGCACTGCGCGAGCGCCCCGCGCGTCGGCAGGTCGACCGCCGCTTCGTATACATCGATCCCTATCCGGGCGGTAAGCTCGACTTTGGCGGGCGCAAAGGCGGCGTACCGGGTTTTTTCCAGACAATTATCGGTGCCGTCTCCGAACTCCCGCGCCAGCAGCCAATCCGCGACAATCTGGAAGCGATTGCCGACCGATCGCAGCGCATTGAGCGGATGAGTGAGATCATCGCCGGCATCCGCCCCGAGGTTGAAAAGCAGGTCGAGGCGCTGTTCGGCTACACATTGTTCCTTGATCGACCAACGGTCGCGCGGCTGAGCGCGTGGCGCCGCCGTGCCCAGATCGCGGCGGCCGCCAAGGCCGGTTACGGCTATGCCGCTTATGGTCATTTGAAGATCGCCGGCGTTATCGACCACATGACGCAATTGCTCCACAGCGTTGGCGGCGAGCAAAGCCAAGATCGCCTCGAACAAATCCGTCGCCATGTCGCCGCCACCGTCAAGGCGCAGGGCATGAACGATATGGGCCCGACTTTTTCCGGCGGCACCAATCCGGCGACGATTGCCTTTCTGCGATCCTATGATCTGGGTTTTCGCATCCGGCGGCTACGGATGATGGCACGTCGCTTGGGCGAGGTGGAAAGCGGCTTCGAGGAAGGCGATCTCGCCGGGTTACGTGAAGCGATCTACACATCGCTCGCGAGCTATATCGAATGCAAGCGCACCGAGACGCATCTGGCGCTGCAGCGCGACGTGCGGGCGCTGCGCAGCGATGCCGGGCCGCTGCTCGAAAGGCTCGCCGAATCGCTCAACCTGAAACCGCTCGACGATGAAACCGAGGTACGGTTGTCGGTCGCCCTTGCCCAGGCTTCGCGCGATGTTCGGCGGCCGATTCTGCTCGCCTATCTCGGCTTTCCCTATTTCGATGTGGCGACCCTGCCGCTGCTGCAGGGCGAAGGAATGGATGAGTTCGACGCGATCAAGGTCGATCGAATCGCCCCGGACGATGCCACCGCAATCCGCGCTGGCGGCGCTGAGGCAACGCTGAAAGGTATTCAATTCAACAGTTTCGGCGCTTTTTTCAGCCGTGCGTACCGCGAGAATGACTATCTGTGGGGGCGGCTGCACGGCGCCGAGCGACTGATCGATATCGTCGTGTCCGCCCTGCCACCGAGCATGCGGATGAAGCCGGGCCGGGTTGCTGCGATCAAACGAGACGCGTTTCGCGCGATCCTTGATGAGGAGGAGCCGAAGCTCACCCAGATCACCACCCTGATCGCGTCATTGCGGACCGAGATCGGCTAGGCTGGCAAAAGCGCAACCTTCGTCCTACACCAGCGACAAGTGGCACGGAGCATCCAATGCAGTTTCTGAAAACGCTCTTCTGGTTCCTGCTCGCGGTCATCGTCGCGGTTTTCTCGATCGGCAACTGGACGACGGTACCGATCAAGCTTTGGGCAGGGTTGATTGCGGAGGTCAACCTGCCGCTGTTGCTGGTGCTGACCTTCCTTGCCGGCCTCTTCCCGGTCCTGCTGTATCATCATGCGGTCAAGTGGCGGATGAAGCAGAAACTGTCGACGGCTGAGCGCACGATCGCGGATTTGCGTGCCGCGGCCAGCCCTCCAATGCCTGCCCCTCCGTTGCCCGTCTCTGCCCCCCCGGCACCGCCCGCGGCTGACGCCCTAGATACGCCCACCCCGCCCGCTAGCGTCGCATGAGAACCAAGCTCTACGTCGCGCTCGACACGCCCGATCTCGATCGTGCCAAGGCGCTGGTCGCCAAGGTTCGTCATCATATCGGCGGCATCAAGTTGGGGCTGGAGTTTTTCGTGGCCAACGGTCGGCATGGCGTGCACGAAATGTCACAGTATGATCTGCCCATCTTTCTCGACCTGAAGCTGCACGACATCCCGAACACGGTCGCCAAGGCGGTGCAGGCGCTTGCTCACCTGGAGCCGGCGATCCTGACGGTGCACGCCGCAGGTGGTCGCGCGATGCTGGAGGATGCCAAGGCGGCTGCCCCGGTCGGCACCAAGGTGGTCGCAGTTACCACGCTCACCAGCCTCGACAGCGAAGATCTTGCGTCGATCGGTGTTGGCGGCACCCCGCATGATCAGGTGATGCGGCTCACCGAGCTTGCCATGACAGCGGGGCTCGATGGCATTGTCTGTTCGGGTGCCGAAGTCGGGGCGGCGCACAAATTGTGGCCGCGCGGGTTTTTGGTGGTGCCCGGCGTCCGTCCTGCCGATGGTCAGATTGGCGACCAGAAGCGCGTCGTGACGCCGCGCGCCGCGCTCGATGCCGGCGCGTCGATCCTCGTGATAGGACGCCCCATCACGCAGGCTGCTGATCCTGATCTGGCCGCGCGCGCTATTGAAGCAACGCTCTGACGCGTGCTGGTTTGGCAGGCAGCGGTCGATTAAGGCAAATTCAACGCACCGCACCGTACAAGCGACGATCATTCCTCGATTTTTTTCCTTGAGATGTCGCCGATCTTGAAAACCATGCAGCCACCGTCGCGCCTTGCCCGCTTGAAACAAGGGATCACCGGTCGCTCACCAGGCGAACTGGCGAGCGCCAGCGTCAAGACCGTCGCATCGTGGTTGAAACAATCCACACCAGCGGCACGCGCAGCCGCGCGGGCGGATGAGGCATTCGACCGACAATGGGGTACCGATACCAGTCGCCAGATCGGGATGAATGCGCTCGATTTTCCGACGGCGTTGAAGAAAAGCAGTTTTCATTATCAGGCGAGCGGCACGCATATTCTCGACGAGGCAATCGCGCTCGCCGCAATCGACCCCGCCGACTTCGCATTTATCGATTATGGCTGCGGTAAGGGCCGCATCGTGCTGCTCGCCGCCGCCAAGCCCTTTGCCCGTGCGATCGGTGTCGAATACTCCGCGCTGCTGACGGCGATTGCGCAGACCAACAGCATGATCTTCACCCAGCGCGGGGGCGCCAAGGTGACGCCCGAATTCTGGCAGGGCAATGCCGCCGATTATGTGCCGCCCGCCGGCCCGCTCTTCTGTTACCTGTACAACTCGTTTGGGGCGGAAATATTGGCGGGCTGCCTCGACCAGCTTGAGGCGGCCAAAGCACGGGATCGCTCGCGCCCGATTCTGTTGGCGTACATCAATCCCCAGTTCGGTGATCAGGTCGCTGCGCGCCCCGGATGGCACGAGCGCGCCGCCGCCAACGATATCCGCCTATTCGAATGCGTCGCGCCCTGATCAAACAATATCGGTGGCGCTACACCGGCCGCCACATTGACCAAAAGCGCGGGCCACCCTTGGGCACCGTCCATTCGTCGATCACGGCAAAGCCCATCGACTGGTAGAACCCGATATTCTTTTCGAGCGGCGTTTCGAGATAGCAGGGGAAGCGCCCATCCACCGCGCGCTCCAGCCCCGCGCGGACCACCGCGCCGCCGATACCCTTGCCCTGATGGATCGGATCGCACCCGGCGATGTGGAGATACCAGAAATCGCCTTTGGGCATATGCGCATCGATGGCATTGCCCACAGCCATCCCGCGCCCGATTGCCGAGCCGAAACAGCCAAACATCGGTAACAAGTGCGCCAATGTATCGAACATGCTGGTCTGGACGCGGCCCGGTGCGCGCCACAACGTCGCCGCCTCACCCCGCTCGGTCACCAGCCGCATGCCCTTGTCGGCATCTGAATCGAACAGGATCATGAAAAGCTTCGCCAGCCGCTTCGATCGCTGCACTGGATCCGGAAAAATCCAGCCAATCGCCGGATCATCGAAAAAGGCACGTGCGAGCATCGCGGCGACCGCGCGGCGCTGATTGGCGCGAGCAAGGTGTACCGTCACCTCGAAAGCGGCCCGAAAGCATAGGTTAGGATGGGATGGCCGTGCCGCGGATGCATCCCCGGGCCCAGTAGCGCCATGCCCGCCCGCTCATAAAATTGGGCCGCGCGCGCATTCTCGCCGTGCGTCCAGAGCGTGAAGCCATCGGGCATGGCCTTACGCGCGGCAGCCAAGAGTGCCGTCCCCACCCCCCGCCGATGGCAATCGGGGCCGACAAAAATCTGCTCCAGCGCCTTCGCCGGGGGCGACATCGCGACAAACCCGGCGATCCGCCCCCGCCATTCGGCAACGATCAATTGCCACCCGCCGGGCGCGACTTCCCGTTCAATGCGCGCGCGTAACACGGGGTAGGTCGGTGGTTCGGCGAGGGCGATGCCATTGGAAAGCCACCCATCGAGCCAAATCCGCGCCACGTCATCCAGATCACCGGGCTCAGCGGGGCGGAGGCTTGGCCGGTCTGCGAATGCCATATCCATTGCGCTGCCCCCTGAGGTGCGCTTGGGATCAGGCCGCGTCGCCGGCCTTCTCTTTCTTGGTGTAGACGCGGATCGGTTCCTTGCGGCCTTCGATCACGTCCTTGTCGATCATCACTTCATCGACCCCGTCCATGCCCGGCA
>CAZWAL010000062.1:0-13179 GCA_964631905.1 uncultured Stakelama sp. | reverse complement strand
CGCTTGCGGCTCGCAAGCGCCGCCAGAAAATCGTCGAAGCTGCCATAGCCTTCGTTCCGCCAATGGAACTGGGTGCCCGCGCGGATCAGCCATCCGGCCTGTTCGAACAATGGCAGCTGTTTCGGGCTGACAAAGGTCGCGTGCGCGCTCGACAATCCCTGTTGCTCGGTCACTGCCTCGATCGCCGCGATCAGTGCCGGGGCGAGCGCGGGATCGCGCAGCAACAGCCGAGGGCCGGGCACCGGAGTGAAGGGCACGGCGACCTGCAATTTGGGGTAATATTGCCCGCCCGCGCGGTGCCATGCATCGGCCCAGGCATGATCGAACACATATTCGCCCTGGCTGTGCCCCTTGGCATAGGCCGGGGCAATTGCGGCGGGTTTGCCGTCCGCGCCGTCGATCACGATAGGGATCGATTGCCACCCTGCGCGCGGCGAAACACTGCCCGATTCTTCGAGGATGGAGAGGAACGTGTGGCTGAGAAATGGATTGTCGGCGCCCGAACACGCATCCCAATCGGCAGCGGCAATGCTGGCGACGCCCGGCGATAATCGAGCGACGAGATCGCGCTCGCTCATAATGGCGCCATCAGCTCCCGCTGGCCGAGGGGCTGACCTGAACAATCGCGTCGATCTCAACGACCGCGCCCAGCGGGAGAACCGCGACGCCCACGGCACTGCGCGCATGTTTGCCAGCCTCCCCGAACAAGGCGACCATCAGTTCGGATGCGCCATTGGCGACCTTTGCCTGATCGGTGAAATCGACACTGCTGTTGACGAACACACCGAGCTTCACGATCCGCACCACCCGGTCCAGCCCGCCCAGCGCCTGCTTCATCTGTGCAACGAGCATCAGCCCGCAGCGCTCAGCCGCCATTTGCGCATAGGCAAGGTCGCGATTCTCCCCGACGCGCCCGGTCATCAGCGTGCCCTCATCGAACGGCAGCTGGCCGGAAATGTGGAGCAGCCCGCCCACTTCGACCGCGGGAACATAAGCAGCCACGGGTGCGGCAGCGACAGGCAGAGCGAGGCCGAGTTCGGCGAGCTTGGCGGCGATTCGATCAGTCATGGCACCAGCCAAACCACGCAGCCCCAAATGGGTCAAGCACCGGCAGGCACCCCGGCGGCAAACCGCGCGGCGATCCAGTCCTTTGCCTCGCGCCAGTCATCGATTCGGGCATGGGCGGCGGGTGCTGGCGGCACATGCGGTGCCAGATCGGGCTCCGATACCATGTGAAGCCGGTGAACATGCGGCGCATGATTGGCGCAGGATTCGAGGTGCACTGCCAGATCATCGACGAATACGGTGACCGGGTTGCCATATTCGGCGGCAATCGCCGCGACGCGGCTGCCCTTGCCGCCCTGATTGGTCTCGACCCGGTGAGCGATGCCGAAGGATTCGAGCTGCGCGGTACGCGCCGGGCGGCAATGATCCTGCAAATTGGTGAGCACGACGACATCGGCAATCTCGGCCAGCGCGGCGATCGATTCGGCGGCGTGCGGCACCAGGGTCTGCCGCCCCATTTCGGCGGGAAAGAAGCCCGACAGGTACGTCCACATCTCTTCGCGCTCGAGCGGGGTACCGTCGCGCCGCGTCATGCTGGTCGCCATGTCGCCATGCGCCAGCTTGAAATCGATATCATGCGCCTCGCCCAGCCACGTCCCAAAATGGCGGGCCATGTGCAGCAGCACCTCGTCGCAGTCAGTGATCAGTAGGGGTTTCATTGGGTATCCAGCAATTGGCGCGCGCGGGCCAGCGCGGCGGGGGTGATGGCGAGTGCATCTGCACAGGCGACAAGATCGGGCTCGTGCGATTCGAGAAAGCCGAGCACGGCGGCGAGCGTCGCAGGATCACCTGCATTCGCCCGTAGCGCTTGCGGATCGAGCCCGGTCAGCGCGAGCAACCGGCTGGCGCGATCGCCGTCAGACAGCGCCCAGCCAAGCGCGCGCAGGCCGATCAGGCAGGCGTCTTCGCCAGAGTCTCTATTTGTCACGGGCGGGCGCATTGCCTATTCGCTCTGCCTGCAGAAAAAGGATGATCGCGGACGTGGCAAAAAGGGTGCTGGTTGTCGAGGACAACGAACTCAACCTCAAACTTTTCTGCGATTTGCTGCGCGCGCATGAATATGTGGCCGAAGGGGTGCGCGACGGGCGAGAGGCGGTGGCGCGGGCGCGCGCCTTTCTGCCCGATCTGATCATCACCGATATCCAGCTGCCACATCTGAGCGGCTATGAACTGATTGCGCAGCTGAAGGGCGATCTGGCGTTACGGAGCATCCCGATCATGGCGGTCACCGCCTATGCCGGGCGTGAGGATGAGGAACGGATCAGGGCAGCAGGTGCCAACGCCTATGTCTCCAAACCCATCGCGCTGGCAGCATTCGTGGCGCAGGTGAAGGCACTGCTCTAGACAAGCAAAAAGGCCGCGGGGGATGTTTCCCTGCGGCCCTTGATCCCGACAGGCGCCAGGAGGATGGGAGGACGGCTTTACGCCGCCCAGCCAATCACTTGATCTTGGCTTCCTTGAAATCGACATGCTTGCGCACGACGGGATCGTATTTGCGGAAGGTCAGCTTGTCGGTCTGGGTGCGCGGGTTCTTCTTCGTAACATAAAAGAAGCCGGTATCGGCCGAGCTGACGAGCTTGATCTTGACGGTGGTCGGCTTTGCCATGACCTGAATTCCTGCGCGTTGAAAAAAGCAAAAAGCGGCGAACGCGTGCCCGCCGCTTGGTAAGCCGCAGCCGTTGGCCCAAGGCGACCGCAAAGTCAAGCCGCACTGCGCTGCGCGTGCGCTCCTGATCAGCGTTAACACCGCCTTCACGATGATGCGCGCACAATGGATATCCAGCGATCCGGGGGATGCAAGATGATGCGCGGCGCGACGATTGACCAGCATGTGCAGGCAGAATTGATGCGACGCGCGACGCTGCTCGGCGCGCGGCCCGGTGCGGCAGCGCTCGCCAGGGAGATCGACACGATCCGGCGAATCGCGTTGCAGAACGGCATGCTGCCGGTTGCCAGCGTGGCGCAGGTGCTCGAATCGGCATTGGCGCGCGGCGATAATGGTCCGCTCATCACCGGCTGGATCGCGTTGCTTCGCGAAGCGATTGGCAGCGAGCGACAGGATCGGTTTGCCCGCGAAAGCTATGTTGCTGCGTGCTCCGTCCGCCTGACCGGCTGATTTTCGATTCATGGACGCGCTGATGGCCGCATTTGTCGGCGCCTTGTTGTGCCAGGCAAGCGACCGGACCGCGTGGCTTTCAGCGATTCTCGGCGATCGCTATCAGAAACCCTTGCCGATGATTGCCGCTGCTACGGTCGCACTCGCGCTCGGCAATGCGCTTGGCGCGGTGGCAGGCACGCTGATGGCCCCGATCATGAGCCCCAATGCCCGCGCGCTGTTGCTCGCGCTGGCGATGCTTTCAGCGGGCAGCAGCGCGCTGTTCACGCTGAAATCGCCCGATCGGATGGCCGGGTGGCGGATCGGCGCATTTGGTACCACCCTTGTCGCGCTGCTCGCGATCGGTATCGGCGACCGGACCCAGTTTCTCACCGCCGCAATCGCTGCGCGGACTCCGCTGGCGGCCCCGTTCGCTGCGGTCGGCGCGACGCTTGGCAGTCTGGTGGTGATCGTGCCCGCCATCCTCGCCGGCGAGCGCAGTTATCAGTCCCTGCCGCACCGGCCGATCCGCATCGGGATTGGGCTGATTCTGGTGCTGACGGGGGCTGTTTTTGGGCTCGGCGCTCTCCGCCTTATCTAGTGCGGCGTTCACACAAATCGAAAGACTTGCCTACGTTGGCGGGACCCAATCCGTTATAGCAGCGTTACAACCGACATTCGCTGCAGGAGACCTTTACAATGGCCATCGATTCCGCCCTGAAGACGCCAACCGACTTGAAAACCAACGCCGCCAAGACCGTGGCCCAGGCGCTCAACGGTATCCTGGCAGACAGCTATGCGCTCTATTTCAAGACCAAGAATTTCCACTGGCACGTCTCCGGCCCGCATTTTCGCGACTATCACTTGATGCTCGACGATCAGGCCGCGCAGATTCTGGCGACCACCGACGTGATCGCCGAACGCGTCCGCAAGACGGGTAATACCACCCTGCGGTCGGTAGGCGACATTGCCCGCCATCAGACGATCAAGGATAATGACGCCGATTTCGTCACGCCTGAAGCGATGCTCGCCGAACTTCGCGAGGATAATCTGGCACTGATCGCGTCACTGCGCGAAGCCAAGGATATCGTTGACGACGCCAAGGATAATGCGACCAGCGGCATCCTCGATGAATGGACCGACCAGGCCGAAGAACGTGCCTGGTTCCTGTTCGAGGCCAGCCGCAAGGGTTGATCGCGAGATCTGGTGGCGGGCGGCGGTCTGACGTGGATCGCCCCCGCCTCCTGGGACTGATTACCGCTTCTTCACGAATTCGGCGCGCAGGACGAGGCCCTTGATGCCATCGAACCGACAGTCGATTTCCTGGGCATCGCCAGTCAATCGGATCGACTTGATCAGCGTGCCGCGCTTCAGCGTTTGCCCCGCGCCCTTTACCGTCAAGTCCTTGATCAGTGTCACCTGATCGCCATCGGCGAGCAGATTACCGACGGCATCGCGCACTTCGATGGCGGTATCGTTTTTCATTGCGAGTGCAGCCGCATCGGCGGCGCTGATCCATTCGCCGCTCGCTTCATCGAAAACGAAGCTGTCGGCGTCATCAGGGGTCGTTTCGGAGGACATCTCGCCGATCAGCCCTTGGCCGGTGCAGGCACCGCGCCCTTGGTAGACGGGTTCGAAGCATTACCCTTTTTGGGTTTTTCCGCCTTGGGTTTGCGGACTTCCTTGTTCGATTTCTTCTGGGCCTTGGCCATGGCGTGCTTCCCTATGGGGCACGCATCACGCCTGCCGGGTGGCCAATCTAGGCCAGTTTGCCGCGACTGGCGCGTAAATTCGGTGTGCGCCCGCGATCCCCGGTCATCATGGCCGGGCGGTGGCGCGTTACCGTGGTGCGGGTCACCCCATCACCACGGTATTGAACAGCGCGTTCTGCGCCAGGATCAGCGCGCTCGTCGATGCAAAGGCAAGGACGACGAGCATCAAGCTGCGTGCTTTTGTCATGATCATTTCAGTCTTTCTTCGGCTGGATTGTGGGTGCCGATCAGGCGATCGGCACCATCGGAACAGCAGCGCTGACCATCACGGTCGCGAACACCAGAGCAGCGGCTGCCGACATCACAACCCGCGATATGCTTTCGATACGAAACATGAATTTTCTCCCTTTTTGTCGCCGTCCGGACCATCCGGCCAGCGATGCCAAGGGTTTTGCAGAAACCGTGCCAACTGCGAAAAAGCCCGCGATTCAGCCCTTGTTCACCAAGCGCCTGGGGGACCACCGAAAAAGCCGCCAACAATTTTGGTAAACTACGCCAAGCTTTGGCAGTCGTTGCGACAGAGAAACTTTTACCCGGTCTTCAGGCAGTTTCGACCATCGGCTTTGGCTGCGTACAACAGGCGATCGGCGCGAACGAAAACATCGCCGACGTCTTCGTCCGGGCCGGCTGCGGTCAGTCCGGCCGAAAAAGTCACTTCGCCCAGCGGCTCATCCGATTCACGAAGCCGATAGCGCTTCTTGGCAACCAGCTTGCGCGCGGATTCGAGCATATCCTGGGCACATTCGAGGTCGACGCCTGCAAACAGCACGACAAATTCCTCGCCGCCATAGCGCGCGACCAGATGATCACCGCATTGTTCGGCCAGCACATCGCCAATCGCCTTCAGCACGCGGTCGCCGACAGCATGGCCGAAGCCGTCATTGACCAGCTTGAAATGATCGATGTCGCATACCGAAACGCAAAGCGCCGACCCCTTGGCGAGATGCCCGGCATAGGCTTCTTCAAAGGCACGGCGGTTTGGCAGGCCCGTCAGCGGATCGCGGCGGGCATTATCGCGCGCTTCCTCCAGCTTGGCGCGCAAGTCGCTGGCTTCACGGGTCGCGATCTCCAGCTGGCTTTCGGCATTTTGCACGCGGTTGAGCATGGCGCCGGTAATGCGCAAAACCTCGCTCGTCGCATCGACCCCCTTCGACACGCGCATCGCATCGGCGGTCGCTGCCAGATCACGGCCAAAGTCGGCGGTTTCGGTCCGCATCATTCGGACCAGGTCCTGAAATCCCTCGACCTGCATCTGCGTCTGCGCGACCAGGCCTTCACCGTTTGGCGCGGCTGTCGGTGCTTCGATCGGCGCATTGCCGACATCGCCGCCCAGCGCGAGAATGTCACGCTTGGTCAGCCGGACGCCGCCATCGGTCAGCGCTGCCACTGCGCGCGCAAGCGGCCCTGCGGGATCGCTGACCACGCGATAGCCAAAAGCGTAATTGACCGGATCAGGACCCAGGCGGTTTTTCTCAAGAAAAACACGGATCCGATCAAACACGGCGCGGGTTGCCTCGCCGCGATCCACCGTCGTTTCCGTGCCAAATACCATTGCAGACTTGCCGCTCATCGCCACCGCTTCCGTCACCAACCCGTCCAACGCCGACACACACAAACGCGTGCCAACGTCCCTAGCGCCGAAGGCCTAATATTCGGTGACTCTGCGCCGCCTGCGAAACGAATTCGATCGGTAGATCCGATTACCGAGCCGACGTGCGCAGGCGCTTGACCGCATCCAGCGTGGTGCGCACATGGTCGGCATAGCTCATGTCATTGTGCACAAAGGCAATGGTACCCGATGGCGCGATGACATAGCTTGTACGGCTCGTGATCGTCCGCCCGCCGCCGCGCGACAGGGCGACGTCATAACCCGAGACTACAGCGGGGCCAGCGCTGGCGACCATGAACTTTCCGGCACAATCCTTGGCCGAAAAATCCGCGAGCACATCGACCGGATCAGCCGACATGCCGATCACCGTTGCGCCGGCCTTCGTGAATTCAGGGATCGCCTCGGCAAAGGCGCGGGCTTCGGCGCTGCACCCCGGGGTGAAGGCGGCCGGGAAGAAATAGAGCACGACCGGCCCCTTTTTGAGCGCGGCCTTCAGGTTGACCGTCGAAATCTTGCCAGCCGTCGCCCCGCGCGTGGTGAAATCGGGTGCCTTTGCGCCGGGAGCGAGCGCTGCAATCGCGGGAGTCGCTGCAAGTAGTGCAAACGACGCGGTGGCGAGCAATCGGGTCGAGAAGGTCATCATCATCTCCCATCAAATATCATTGGCATTGCGCATGACCAAAGTGTCCACGGGGCGCAATACGGCTTTGCGACACACACTACCGCGTCAGCGCAATCCCGATCCTGGCGTGCGTATCCGCACGGTTATAATCGCTCAGCGCCTCGCCATAGCCGTGGAACGCCTGACCGAAGACGTACAGCCCGATATCGCCGACGCCGAACCGCTTGATTGGATATGATGCAAAAAGCTCGGCCGAACCCTGCCGCGTCATCGGATTGCCCCGTGCGTACAGCGCAAGCTTCACCCCGTCCTTCTGCTCGACCGAGGCACCCAGCGCGCCATAACCATAAAAGCGCTCGATATCCCCCGCGATCCCCTGGGTGCCGACATAGAACCAGCCCTGCGGCGCGATATCGAGCCGCCAGTCATTGCCCAGCGCGAACGTCTTGTTCACGCGAAGATACAGCCGATTGATGTCGACCGACGTCGCCGGACCGCCACCGTTCGAATCGTGACGATAGCCAAGCGACAGCCGCGTCGATTCGTCGAAGGGCACATCGATGAACGCCTCGGGGCTATATGTCGTCGCGCGGATCGGCCCCGATGGCTGATCGAGCGCCCAGAAGATCGTCTGGGTATAGGCAACCTTGATGTACGATGCGGGCCCTGTGCTGGCGAAAGGCTGCATCGCAAAGCTCAGCTGCACCTTTGCCCCCGAATCGCCGGTGCCGACCACGCCATAGGTCGGCTCGAATGGTTCGAACCGACTGAGGAAAGCGCTCGCGGTGCCGCGTCCACTGGTCGTCACTTGCTCTCCCGGCCCGGCGGGACCGCGCGGTTCGGCGCGCGCGATCGCGGCGCGCGGCTCGGCTGGAGCGGCCAGCGGCGCAAGCCGATAGCGCAGCCGCGCAAACCCGCCCGGAGGCACGGGGGCGGTATCGGCGGTCGAGCGGATCAATTCCAGCGTCAGCGCCGTCCCGTCGCGCGCGATCGTCTGAATCGTCGCGGGGGCATCTACGGGTGCTGCAGCCTGCCCTTCGTTGATCAAGAACACGTCGACACCGTTCAGCGCGCCAGCAGCAGATGCCGGTGGCTCGACCAGTGGACGCAGCTGGGCGGCGGCAGGGGCCGGGCACAGCATCATGCAAGCGACGATCATCGTCGCCAAAGAAAGGATCATGCGCATCGCGGAACTATGTGTCAGCCGATTGTGACAGAAGCGAGTCGCTTTTCGCGCTGGCGAGTGGTGTCCCCCCGGTCTAGATTGTCGCCATGCGCATTACATCGGCTGACATCGATCTCGCCCACCGTCTTGCCGATGCGGCAGGCGCGGTGATCCGTCCCTATTTCCGCGCGCCGCACGGACTGGAGACCAAGGCCGATCATTCCCCCGTCACGCTCGCCGATCGCGAAGCCGAGGCAGCGATGCGGTCGCTGATCGAAGCGACCTTTCCTGACGATGCCATCATCGGCGAGGAATATGGCACGAAGGACGGCACCAGCGGCCGCGCCTGGGTGCTCGATCCGGTCGACGGCACCCGCGCCTTCGTCTCCGGCCGCCCAGTGTTCGGCACGCTGATCGGGCTGATGATCGAAGGCTGGCCGATGCTTGGCATTATCGATCAGCCAATCCTGAACGAGCGCTGGTCAGGAGTGATCGGCAAGCCGACCCTGTTCAACGGCCTGCCCGCCCGAACGCGCGCCTGTCGTACGCTTGAGGGGGCAGCGCTCGCCACGACCAGCCCGCACGCTTTTGACGAGCATCAGGCCGACCACTTCGTGGCGCTCGCGCGTGCGGTGACCGGCGGCACGATGCGGCAGGGGCCGATCTATGGCGGCGATTGCTATAACTATGGCTGCCTTGCCTCGGGTCATCTCGACATCGTCGTCGAGGCGGGCCTGAAAATCCATGATTTCGCGGCGCTGGTGCCCGTCGTCGAAGGCGCAGGCGGACGAATGTGCGACTGGCAGGGCGATCCGCTGACCGCCGACAGCGTTGGCGAAGTGATTGCGGCAGGCGACCCCGCGCGGATCGAGGATATTGTCGAAGCACTGGCCTGCCACGGACATTGAAGCGTCGGCGCACCCCGTGGCGATGCCCCGGGTAATGCCCCGACCCGCCAGGCGCATTCCCGTCCGGACCCGCGGCGAAACGGCGAACCGGAACGCCCGGCGCCTTATTTGACGACGGGCAGCACCAGCTTCGATCCGGGGCACACCCGCTGCTCGGCCTTCACGAAATCACCCGGCTTGGCGCGCAGGATGTTCGGCACGAAGGTCTGCGGGTTTCGGTCGATCACCGGGAACCAGCTCGACTGGATTTGCACCATGATCCGGTGGCCCTTTTTGAACACATGATCGTGATCGCGCAGCGGCACGTCCCAGGCCGTCACCTGCCCCGGTACCAAGGCTTGCGGTGTCGTATCACTCTTCAGGTAACGCCCGCGCCGCACTTCCATCGCGATCGGAAGTTGATAGCCGTTCAGCTGTTGCGGATAGGCACCGAGCGGCTTGGCGTTATCAAATTTCTCGTAATCCTGCGGCAGCACGTCGATCAGCTTCACCACGAAATCGCTGTCCGTACCGCTGGTCGAGGCCATCAGCTCGGCCAGATATGCGCCGGTCACCGTCAGGTCAGCCTCCAGTGGCGCGCTTTCATAGCTCAGCACATCGGGCCGGTGATCGACAAAGCGCTGGTCCTCCGCCTCCCACCATTGCCATTCGGGGCGGGGATAGGTGGGCGAAATCGGGCGCGGGCGGAACGGCACCGGGTTGGCGGGGTCGGAGGTGTAGCTGCGGCACGCTTCCCCCGCTGGCGGGGCATAGAATGAAAGCGACCCGTCCGCGCGCAGATACAGGCTGGTCGCGGTGGCGCCCGGCGCGGGCCAGCGCGGATAGTTTTTCCACACCCAGGATCCGCTCTGGAAGCTTTTCACTTCATAGGACGGCCTGGCGCCCTTGCCGTGAAGCCAATGCGCGAAGAACGGGGCCTGGATTTCTTCCAGAAACGCGGTGCCGGTGTCGACGCCGTAGTTGATCCTGCCGAGATTATTCGCGCCCGGGCGGCTCCAATAGCCATGACTCCACGGTCCCGCGACCATCAGGTTCAGGTTCTTGAGATCCTTGGCTTCCTGCTTTTCATAAATGCGCCAGCTGCCCCACGGATCTTCCTGATCCCAATAGCCCGCGACATTCAACGTCGGCACAACGGTCTTGCCAAGCGCATCGGACCAGCGTTGATCGGTGTAAAACTTGTCGTGATCGGGGTGGTCGAGCATGGACTGGAACAAGGGCACCCTGCCCTTGAAATAGCGTTCAAGGTTTTCGACCGGACCCAGTTTCAGGAACCAGTCATACGTGTCGACCATGCCGTAATCGAAATCGGCCCCGTTTCCCTTGTCCGCCTGCAGCGAATAAACCCAGTCAGTGAAATAGCTGAGCCGAAACGCACCGTTGCGGTGGAGATCGTCATTTTGCCAGTAATCGATCCATGCGGCTTGCGGGGAAACAGCCTTTAACGCCGGATGCGGTTTGGCGAGCGCGATCGCGGCGGCGAAACCGGGATAGGAAATGCCCCACATCCCGACCTTGCCGTTGTTGCCGGGGATATTCTTTACCAGCCAGCCTGTCGCGTCATAGGCATCGGTCGCTTCGTCCACTGCCTTTGGGTCGTTCGGGTGAACCGCGGTCGACAGCGTGAACACCCCATCCGATCCGAACCGTCCACGCATCGACTGGAAGACAAAGATATAGCCATCCTTCACCAGCGCCGCCCAGCCGCGCGGCACCGATCGCGGCGGCGCGCCGGGAATGCCATAGGGCGTGCGCTGGAACAGGATCGGCAGCGGCCCTTTCTGGTCGCGCGGGCGGATGATGACGGTTTCCATCTTCGCGCCGTCACGCATGGGCACCATCAGTCGTTCGTACGTGAAGGGGCCCGCATCAGTCGCCGTCGTTGGCACCGGTGCCGATTGTGGTCGGGCGGCAAGCAAGGCTGGCGTGGCAACCGCGGCGAGCAGCATGGCGAGATGGTGAAGGCGCATTGGAAACTCCCCAGACGATCGGGTGAGCCTAGCCTGCATATTCCGGATCGAAAAGTGATCGCGCAACCAGTTGGCGCGCCACCGAAAAGCGGCTAACGCGAGCCGGATAGGGCAGGAAATTTCAATGACAAGCGACGATGCCGAGCGGGTCGAAGGACTAATGGAGACGGCTGATCTGGCGAATGCGCTCGGCAGTGATCGTTTCAAGCAGTTCCTGGATCACGTGCCTGTCGCGATTGCAGTGTCGGAGCTTCATCCGTCCGAAATCGTCACCTATGCCAATCTCGAATTCGCGCGGCTGACCGGGCAGGACGTCGCCGATATCGAGGGCAAGAGCTGGCGCACCCTGCCGGGAATCGCCGCCGCCGCAGACGACGAGCGACTGTTGCGCGACGCCATCGAAAACGATGCCGATTATATCGGCGAATTCCGGATCGATCGCGATACCGGCATCATCAACGTCGATGTCTGGTCGAACACGATCGAGGACGACAGCGGTACGCCGATCTACCGGCTGGTCGCATTGGGCAGCGCCGCGGGTGATCCCGATCCCGAACAGGCCGCCAAGGCCGCGTTGCGCGCCAAGGACAATGCGCTGCGGGAATTGCAGCACCGCGTGAAGAACAATCTGCAGATGATCACCGCGCTGATCCGGCTCGAAGCGCGCAACGTGCCCGATGACGAAACCGGCGAGCGTTTTGACCGGCTCGCCGGACGAATCAACGCGCTGGCGACGCTCTACGATGCGCTGTCGAACGACAATGCCGACGATACGATCGACCTTGGCATCTACCTTGCGCAGATCGCCAGCTCGGTGATGCAGGCACATGCCGTCGAGGGCATCCGGCTCGACATGAAAATCGACACATGGCCGGTATCGGTCGATGTCGCGATGCCCGCAGGGCTAGTCGTCAACGAGGTGCTGACCAACGCCTTGAAGCACGCCTTTACCGGGCGCGATGGCGGCACGATCATGCTGCACAGCCTGATCGATGATCAGGGCTGCCATATCACGATTGCGGACGACGGCGTTGGCCTGCCCGATCAGATGGTTTGGCCCGAACGCGGCAAGTTGAGCGCGGTCATCGTCCAGTCGCTGCGCCAGAATGCAGCGGCGGGCATCAAAGTCGATTCGGCCCCGGGACAAGGAACGAAGGTAGTGATTTCGTTCAAGCGTGCAGCGGCGGCACCGACGGGGGGCGCATAATCGCCCAACCCTCAGTCGAGACGGTGCTCACCCCGCACCCAGCGCACTGTTCCCGAGCTTGACCGCATCACAACGCTCTCGGTCGTCATCTTGCCCTTCGTGCGCTTAACGCCTGCCAGCAACGATCCGTCGGTCACGCCGGTCGCGGCGAAGATGCAGTCGCCCTTGGCGAGCTCCTTCAGGTCATATTGCTTGTCGAGATCCTTGATGCCCCATTTGGCGGCGCGGGCGCGCTCGTCATCGTTGCGGAACACCAGCCGACCCTTGAACTGCCCACCGACACAGCGCAGCGCGGCGGCTGCCAGCACGCCCTCGGGTGCGCCGCCCTGACCCATATAGATATCGATCTGGGTATCGGGATTGGTCGTCGCAATCACGCCGGCAACATCACCATCGGGGATCAGCATGATGCCGCAACCAAGCTTGCGGAGTTCGGCGACCAGCTTTTCATGGCGCGGCCGATCGAGCACACACGCGACGATATCACGCGGCTTCACGCCCTTGGCCTTGGCGACCGCCTTCACATTTTCGGTCGGCGTCTTGTCGAGATCGATGATATCCTTGGGATAGCCCGGGCCGACCGCGATCTTGTCCATGTAAACGTCGGGCGCGTTGAGCAGGCAACCTTCCTCGGCAATCGCCAGCACTGCGAGAGAGTTCGGCCCTGCCTTGGCCGTGATCGTCGTGCCTTCCAGCGGATCAAGCGCGATATCGATCTTCGGCCCCTTGCCGATCGCCGAGCCGACCTTTTCGCCGATATAGAGCA
>CAZWAL010000061.1:10038-13180 GCA_964631905.1 uncultured Stakelama sp. | reverse complement strand
GGGCGGCACGTTGTTCCTCGATGAGGTTGGCGACATTCCCCTGCCGTTGCAGGTCAAGCTGTTACGGTTCCTGCAGGAGCGCGTGATCGAGCGGATCGGTGGACGCAAGCCGATCGCGGTCGATACGCGGATCGTGTGCGCAACACATCAGGATGTCGACGCGATGATTGCCGATGGCCGGTTTCGAGACGATCTTTATTACCGCCTCGCCGAAATCGTCGTGCGGATTCCGTCGCTTGCCGAACGGACGGGCGATGCCGGGCTGCTCGCGCGCCATTTTCTGAAAAAATACGCCAAGGCGATGAACTCGGGTGTCACCAGCCTTGCCCCCGATGCGCGCGCCGCGATCGACGCTTGGGGCTGGCCCGGCAACGTCCGCGAACTCGAAAATCGCATGAAGCGCGCGGTGATTATGGCCGAGGGCAAAGCGATTACCGCCGCCGATCTTGATCTGGCGGGCGACGCCGAGCCCGAACCGCTGAACCTGAAAGCGGTACGCGAAACCGCTGATCGCGCCGCGATCCGCCATGCGCTCGCCCGGGCGGAGGGCAATATCTCGAACACTGCCAAGCTGCTCGGGGTCAGCCGCCCGACGCTCTATGATTTGCTCAAATCCTATGATCTTCATGTTTAAGGTGCGCCGGCGGACCATTGCGTCGCTTGGGCTGGCAGTCTCGCTGCTCGCGCTGGCGGGGCTCTCCAGCCCGGCACAGGCCGATGGCGCAACCGCGCGGCAAGAATTGGCGCAGAGTCTTGATCTGCTGAAACAGAATCAGGCGACCGCCGCGCGTAGTCATGCGCTGAAGGCGGTCAATGCGGATCCAAGCTGGGGCCTTGCCCATGCCGTGCTCGCGCGGACCTATCTGGCGCTTGGCGAGGGAGCGGCGGCGGAAGGCGAGCTTCGTCGCGCGCGCGATGCGGGGTTCGATATGGCCCGCGCGCATCAGCTTTATGCCCATGCCTGGCTGTTGCAGGGCGATGCGAAACGCGCGCTGGCAGAGGTTGATCGGGCGCAGCCGCGCTACCGGCTCTATGCGCTGCGGGTCGGCGCGCGCGCGCTGGCGGCGCAGGGCAAATTGCCGCAAGCGCAGCGGCTGCTTGCGCAAGTTCTGGAGGCAACGAAAGGCAATGACGGTGCCGCCTGGAGTGATCTGGGCCGGGTGCGCCAGCAATCGAGCGATATCGCGGGGGCGATTGCCGCTGCAGACCGAGCGCTCGCGATCGATCGGGGCAATGTCGATGCGCTGGTGTTGCGTGGTGAGCTGGTGCGCGGACAATATGGGCTGATCGCTGCATTGCCGTGGTTTGAAACGGCGCTGAAGGTCGATCCGTGGCGGCACGATGCGCTGATCCAATATGCAGCAACGCTGGGTGACGCGGGGCGCTACACCGATATGCTGAGCGCGTCACGGCGCGCGCTGGCGGCGCGGCCGGGCAGCCCGCAAGCGCTGTACCTGCAGGCGGTGATGGCCGCGCGGGCGGAGAATGACGATCTCGCGCGCAGCCTGCTGCAGCGAACCAATGGCGCGCTGGTTGGCCAGCCGGGGCCGCTGCTGCTGGGCGGGATGCTCGATTACCGGGCGGGGGCCTATCAACAGGCAATCGACCAGTGGCGCGGGCTGTTGAGCCTGCAGCCGATGAACCTTGATGCGCGGCGATTGCTGGGGGCGGCGCTGCTGAAATCCGGCGACGCACCGGGGGCGCTCGCGGTGCTCCGCGCAATTGCAGTGCGCGGTGATGCCGACAGCTATGTGCTTCGGCTGGCGGGACAGGCATTCGAAACAACGAACGAGCGGGATTGGGCGGCGCGGCTGCTCGACCGTGCAGCCATCCCTGCGCGCGACGTCACGAGCCCGTTCGGCAGCGATGTGCCACTTGCCGCAGCGGCAGGCGCGCTCGATCAACGTCCCGATGATCCGGTGCTTGCCGTCACTTATGTCCGCGGGCTGATCGATAGCGGACGGTTGGGACCAGCACTGGCTGAGGCGCAGCGGCTCGTGCGCCAGGCACCCGGTGCGCCCCAAGCGCATCTGCTGGTCGGCGATACGTTGATGCAGATGAAGCGCCCGCGCGATGCGGCTGCCGCTTATGCCCGCGCCGCCAATCTGCGCTTCGATGAAGCGACGATGCTGCGCGTGGTGGATGCCTATGACCGCGCGGGGGATCGCCAAAAAGCAGCAGTGGTGCTCGCCCTGTTCCAGGCGCAAAACCCGATGAATGTTGCCGCCCTTCGGCTCGCCGCGCATTGGCAGATTGCGGCCGGTGAATGGGATGCGGCAATCGACGGGCTGGAGGGGCTGCGGGCGCGACTTGGCAACCGCGATGCCACGCTGCTCGCCGAGCTTGCCTATGCTTATGCCGGTAATGGCGAGCTTGATGCGGCAAGGTTATACGGTGCCGCGGCGTATCGACTGGCCCCCCTCAACCCCGCCGCAACCGACGCCTTTGGTTGGGCGCTCTATCAGGCGGGCGAGAATGCAGCGGCGCTGGAATTGATGCGCAAGGCCGTGTCGATCGCGCCGTGGCATAGCGGCCTGCGCTGGCACATCGCCCAGGTGCAGGCCGAGCTCGGCCAGAAGGAAGCGGCGCGCGCTGATATTGCCCGTGTGCTCGCCGATCCCCGGTTCA
The DNA here is from genome assembly GCA_964631905.1 of uncultured Stakelama sp. GTDB lineage: Bacteria > Pseudomonadota > Alphaproteobacteria > Sphingomonadales > Sphingomonadaceae > Sphingomonas. Next base: position 10,552 of record CAZWAL010000061.1, on the reverse strand, counting down.
TGGATCGTGATGCGGCGCGGGCGTTGTTGAAAGCGCTGGGCTGAGCGGACGCCCGGGCGCGCGCTTAGCTCAGCGCCTCAACCTGCTCCGCCAGCTCGAGCCAGCGCATCTCCGCCGCTTCTTTTTCCGCGCGCTCGCGCTCGATGGACTTTGTCAGCGCCTCGAACCGCGCAAAATCACGGGTGTAGAGATCGGGATTAGCAAGCAACGCCTCGTTCCGCGCAATCGCCTTTTCCATCTCCTCGATCCGTTTAGGCAGCTGATCATAATCGCGCTGGTCCTTATAGGTCAGTTTGGCGCGGGACGGTGGCGGTGGGGGTGACGCGGCGGTTGATGCCTTGGCCGCGGGTGCGCGTTTGGTGTCGACCCGCTGGCTGCGCTGGCGTTCCCAATCCTCATAGCCGCCCGCCACCACATCGACATGGCCGCTGCCGTCGAGGCCCAGTGTGATCGTCACCGTGCGATCGAGGAAATCGCGGTCATGGCTGACGATCAGCACCGTCCCGTCATAATC
>CAZWAL010000061.1:0-10028 GCA_964631905.1 uncultured Stakelama sp. | reverse complement strand
ATCACTTCCTGCAGCAGATCGAGCGTTTCGAGATCGAGGTCGTTAGTTGGCTCGTCGAGCACCAGCAGGTTGGAGGGGCGGGCGAATTCGCGCGCCAGCAACAGTCGTGATCGTTCGCCGCCGGAAAGCGTCGCGATCCGCGCTTCGGTCATGTTCGGATCGAACAGGAATTCCTTCAGATACCCGGCGATGTGTTTCTTGACGCCCTGCACCTCGATCCATTCGCCGCCGTCGCACAGCACGTCACGCACGGTCTTTTCGGGCGACATCAGGCTGCGCTGCTGGTCGATAATCACCCCGTCGAGCGTCTTGGCGAGCCGGATATGGCCGATATCGGGGGCAATCTCGCCGGTCAGCAGCTTGAGAAGGGTGGTCTTGCCCGCGCCATTCTTGCCGACGATGCCAATCCGGTCGCCGCGTGTCACGCGCAGCGTCAAGTCGTCGATGATCGTTCGGTCACCGAACTTCTTGGTGACAGCCTTGGCGTCGATCACCGTCTTGGTGCGGACGTCATCATTGCCGATCGTCAGATTGGCGGACCCTTGGGGCCCCAGCATGGCCGCGCGGGTGGCGCGCATTTCCTTCAGCTTGGCCAGCCGCCCCTGATTGCGCCGCCGCCGCCCGGTCACCCCGCGCAGCAGCCAATGCTCCTCGAGCTTCAGCTTGGCATCGAGCCGCTCGGCGTTGCGCGCTTCCTCGGCATAGACCTGCTCGGTCCAGGCCTCGAACCCGCCGAAACCCACCTCGGCGCGGCGGATCGACCCGCGATCGAGCCACAAGGTCTGCTTGGTCAGCCGGGTCAGGAAGGTGCGATCATGGCTGATCACGACAAACGCCCCGCGAAACCGGGCGAGCCAGTTTTCGAGCCACTCGATCGCTGCGATGTCGAGATGGTTGGTCGGCTCGTCGAGCAACAGCACATCAGGGTCCTGCGCGAGGGCCCTGACGATTGCGGCGCGGCGACGTTCCCCGCCCGACGCGCTGGCGGCTTCGCGGCTCAGGTCGATGCCGAGCTGATCGGCAATCGCCTCTGCCTCATGCTTTTCCGGCGCATCGTCGCCCGCCATCACGAAATCCTCGAGCGTGGCAAAGCCCGTCACCTGCGGGTCTTGCTCAAGCAGGATTACTCGGGTGCCCGGTACGATCGTGCGTCGTCCCTCATCCGCCTCGATCCGTCCGCCAATCAGTTTCAGCAGCGTCGTCTTGCCCGCGCCGTTGCGGCCGATCAGCGCCAGCCGATCGCGTGTGCCGATATGGATATCGAGGTCGCGGAACAGCCAGCCGGAGCCCTGGACGAGCCCGAGATTTTCATACGCAAGAATTGGTGCAGCCATGGGGGTGCCGTTAGGGGTCTTGTTGCGCTGCGGCAAGTTGCTGTTGGCTGACGAGTGCATTCACGGGCTGTTCAACGCGCACGCCCTATGCCAATTCCTATGACGATGAAATTTCCTCTGCTCTTGGCCGCCTGTGCGGCGCTGGCCGGCGTCGGCGATGCGCAGGCGCAACGGCGCGGCGAACAGGTCGATGTGCGGGTGCAGCTGCGCAGTGGCCGCCTGTTGCCATTGCCCGAAATCGAACGTCGCGTGCTGCCGACGATGAACGGTGCACGATATATCGGCGTCGATTTCGATTCTGACAGCGGGATTTACACCTTGAAGTTCCTGCGCAAAGGCGATGTGATCTGGGTTGATGTCGATGGCAGTACCGGCCAGATCATTGGCCGAACCAGCAATTGACCAGCCCGGCAACTGACAAGCGTGACCAGCGCGACCGACCAAGGGGATAGAATAATGCGCGTGTTGATCGTCGAGGATGAGCCCAGCCTGGGTCAGCAGCTGAAGAACACGCTGGAAGGCGCAGGCTATGCGATCGATCTGGCAACGGATGGCGAGGAAGGCCTCTTTCTCGGGCAGACCGAAAGCTATGATGCGGTCGTGCTCGATCTCGGCTTGCCGGAGATTGACGGGCTGACTGTGCTCGATCGCTGGCGCAAGGAAGGCAAGGTGATGCCCGTGCTGGTGCTCACCGCGCGGGATAGCTGGTCAGACAAGGTTGCCGGGCTTGATGCCGGGGCTGATGATTATGTCGCCAAGCCATTCCAGTCCGAAGAATTGATCGCCCGGTTGCGCGCACTCATCCGCCGCGCGTCGGGCAATGCCTCGTCAGAGCTGATTGCGGGTGACATTCGCCTCGACACCCGATCGGGCAAGGTCACCAAGGCCGGTGAGCCGATCAAGATGACCGCGCAGGAATATAAGCTGCTCAGCTATCTGATCCACCACAAGGGCAAGGTCGTCAGCCGCACCGAACTGATCGAACATATCTACGATCAGGATTTCGACCGTGATTCGAACACGATTGAAGTGTTCGTCACGCGCATCCGCAAAAAGCTGGGTCAGGATGTGATCACGACGATCCGTGGGCTCGGTTACAGCCTTGAAGATCCCGATGCCTGATCGGCACCGGGTCTGCCGCGTCGGTTGAACGGGCGTCGCTGAGATGGATTTGTCCGCCGCCCCCGGCATGCCCGGCCCGCTGGCCCGCCAGACGACCGGCTCGCTGAGCCGGCGGATGATCGTGACGGCGGCGGTGTGGATCACGCTGCTGCTCACGATCGGGGGCTTTGCGCTTGACCGGGTGCTGACCAATGCGGTGACCCGCAGTTTCGACGATCAGCTCGAATATGTGCTGACCGCGCTGATCGCCTCGGCCGAGATCGGGCCGGAAAAAGAAGTCATCTTCAACCGCGAACCCGCCGATCAACGTTTCCTCGAATCCTATTCGGGGCTGTACTGGCAGGTGAGTGCCAAGGGCGTTGAGGATTTCGCGTCCCGATCGTTGTGGGACCGGCGGCTGCACTATCGCCTCGGGCACCGCGATCTGGGCATCCATATTTACGACAGTACGCAATTCCCAGATGAAAAACTGCGGATTATCGAGCGCGATGTGCGGCTGCCGGGATCACCGCTGCGCTGGCGTTTTCAGGTGGCGGGCAGCCGGTTGGCGCTGGACGAGCAGATCAAGGCGCTCCGCCAAACCTTGCTCGTCAGCTTTCTGATGCTCGCGATCGGGTTGATCGCGATGGCGGCGCTCCAGACCTTTTACGGGCTGTGGCCGCTCCGCAAGGTGCGCGAGGAAATCGTCCGGATGCGGGCGGGGCGATCGCGCCAGATCGACCGTGCGATGCCGGTCGAGGTCGCGCCGATGGTCGAGGAATTGAACGGGCTGATCGCGCATAACGAACGCCAGGCCGAAGAAGCGCGGCGCCATGCGGGCAATCTCGCCCATGCGCTCAAGACGCCGCTGACGGTGATCATGAATGCCGCGACCGCGAATGCCGCCGATCTGGGGCCAACGGTGATCCGCGAAGCAGCGACGATGCGCCGTCAGGTTGACCACCATCTGGCGCGCGCGCGCGCGGTCGGGCGGCGGGGCAACGCGCATAGCCGGTGCGATGTGTGGCCAAGCCTCGAATCGGTCGAGCGCGCCGTGGGGCGGCTCTACAGCCATGTCCGGTTTGATCTGGATGGGCCAAAGGATTTGCAGGTTCATGTCGAGCGGCAGGATCTGGACGAGATGCTCGGCAATCTGATCGAGAATGCAGCAAAATATGGCGGCGGCAGTGTGTTTGTGACGGTCGGCGCGCAGGCCGGTTTTGTCGAATTTCTGGTCGAGGATGATGGGCTGGGCATTCCGGAGGCCGAACGGGTACGAATCTTCGATCGCGGCGCGCGGCTCGATACCGGCAAGCCCGGCACGGGACTTGGTCTCGCGATCGTCCGCGATGTGGCTGAAATCTACGAAGGCACCGTCTCGCTGGAGGAGAGCGAGGATCTTGGCGGACTGCTCGTGCGGTTGCGGTTACCGGCGGCGAGTTGAACGGATTTTCGCGGTGCCGGATTGCGTCTCGTTTCGAGTAATGATCGTAATTGAAATTGCTGTGCCGGACATGGAACGGCACGCTAATGACGAGGGATGTCTGCGGGGGATGGAATGACGGATCGGATCGAGAATGGCGGCCTGCTGACCAGGCGGCAATTGTTGGCGACTGGCGCGGTTGCCGCAACGATGATCCCGGCGGCGGCGCAGGCGGTCGTGCCTGCGGGGTGGAAGGCGGTTGGCTTTCCCTTCATCCGCTCGAATGCGTTTGCCGAAATCGATCGGGGTGTCATTCAGGTTGACGGCAAGCGGGCATCGTCGATCCTGTATCGCACCATCTCGATCGATCTGGCGCAGACCCCACGGCTCAACTGGAAGTGGCGTGTGGATAGCGGCCCACCGGCAACCGATCTTTCAGTGCGCGGCAATGATGATCGCGCGCTTGCTGTCATTGTCGGGTTTCCGTTCGATCCGGCGAAGGCAACCGCCACAGAACGCAGCCAGCACCGCGCGATGCGTTTTCTGCTCGGGCGCGACGCACCGGGGCGCAGCCTGCATTATGTATGGGGCAGCGGGCTCCAGCGCGGCGCGGTAATCCGCCCGCCCAAAACCGATGCGCACCGTTTCATCGTGCTGCGATCGGCGTCGGAATCAACCGGCGTCTGGCGCCCGGAAAGCGTCGATGTCGCCGCTGATTATCGCCGGATTTTCGGGGAAGCGCCGCCGCGCGCGGTGCAGCTGGCGATTTCAAGCGACGGCGATGATACCAAGTCGACCGTTCATGCCGCGATCGGCAGCTTCGCCTGGAGCTGAACGCGGTGCGTTACGCGGCGAGCTGCAACGCCTGCATGGCATCCGCCGCGATCGCCAGGCTGCGCTTGCGGGCGGCGTGATCGAAGATCGAACTGGTCAGCATCAATTCGTCCGCGCCCGTCCGCGCGATAAACGCGGCCATCTCGCGTGCGACCTTGGCCGGGCCGCCGACGGCAGAACATTGCAGCACATGATCGAGGATTGCCGCGCCTTGCGGCCCCAACGCCTCGCGATACCCTGCAACGGGCGGCGGCAGCTGGCGCGGATTACCGGTGCGAAGCGCCACGAACGCCTGTTGCTGTGACGTAGCGAGATATTCGGCTTCGTCGTCACTGTCGGCACCGAACACGTTGAACCCGGCCATGAAATGCGGCTTGGCGAGTACCGCCGATGGCCGGAAATACCGGCGGTAAAGCGCGGCGGCTTCATCCAGCGCATCGGGCGCGAAGTGTGAGGCGAAGGCATAGGGCAGGCCGAGCGCGGCCGCGAGCTGCGCGCCATAGGTGCTCGACCCCAATATCCAGATGTTGACCCGCGCCCCCGCGCCTGGGGTGGCGCGGATGCCGGTCTGGCCGTCATCGGCGAAATAGCTTTGCAGCTCGAGCACATCCTGCGGAAAGGCGTTGGGGTCACTTTCAAGCGTGCGGCGGAGCGCGCGAGCGACCTTCTGATCCGATCCCGGCGCCCGGCCCAGCCCCAGATCGATCCGACCGGGGAACAGCGCATCGAGCGTGCCGAACTGCTCGGCGATCACCAGCGGCGCATGATTGGGCAGCATGATCCCGCCGGCGCCGACCCGAATGTGGCGCGTCGCGGCGGCGACATGGCCGATCACGACTGATGTTGCAGCGCCGGCAATCCCCGCCATGCCGTGATGTTCGGCCACCCAATAGCGGGTGAAGCCAAGCCCTTCGGCGTGCGCCGCCAGATCGGCGGCATTGGCAAGCGCCTGTGCCACGCTGCCGCCTTCGACAACGGGGACAAGATCGAGTAGGGAATAGGCGGTCATGCTGATCTAGATGGGGTCGCGGCGCGATCGATGCCACCCATCGTCAAAATTCCTTCGAAAAGCGAAGGGCCATGCCGATATCGTCGCGGATCGCGGCGAAATTGCCGGGGTCCCGCCGCAGATACAGGTTGGTTTGCAGCGCGCCGCCCCAAAATGGCGTGGCGTACCGCGCTTCGAAATCGATCTCGCGGCCGGTCGGCGCCAGGTTCAGGCGCTGCACCGCGAAGTCGCTGACACTGTTGGTCGCATAATCGAAGAAAACGGGAAGCCGAAGATCAAGGCCGCTGCCTCGGGTGACGCGCAAGGGTTGCGATACCCGCAGCCCCAGGCTGTCACCCCCGAACAGGAAATTGCGCCGGGCGATGTCGGCCGCAAAGGCATTGGTGCCGATGATGCCCGATCCATCAACGCCGATCCGCGTTCGCGCTGCCGTCCATCCTTGCCGCCACGCACCGCCGATTGACCAGCCGTCGCCCATCTCGACCCGAGCGGCGGCATCGATGAACCAGCTGGTCGCTTCGCTTGCGCCCAGTCCCTCGCCGAACCGTGCGCCGAGCACGGTATCGCGCTCGCGCAAATGGGTGGCGCTTACGGTTGCAAAAAGCCCGCCGAACCGGCGATCGACGCCGATCGACATCTTGTCATAGCGCGATCGCTGTGCCCGGTTTTGTAACGCCGCCAGTTCGTCGTAGCCTTGCGTGATCACCGCACCATTTTCGACCGTCGCGGTCAGCGCAAATTTTCCCAGATCGCGCCGCAAAGCAAAAGCAGCGGCAGCGTTGCTGGCAAAGCCATTCGCCAATGTGGGATCCTGCGCGATCAGAAAGGCGGGGTCGTTCCGCCCGGCAAGCTGCGCCGTGATCGCACCGGCACTCTGCGAAAAGCCAACAGCAAACCTGGCCTTGCTGCCGAGCTTGCTGGTGATCATCGCCGCCAGCGTTCGCGCCTGATCGGCATCGCTGGGGGCCAGCAATAGCGTTTCGACCTCGGGCCGCTCGCGCCCGGGCGCAATCGTCACGGCGATGGCGGTGGGGCCGGCGGCGACGCTGTAATTGCGTTGAAAGCCAGTCAGCGCGCCCGTCAGCATCCGTTGCAGCGGTGCGGCGCTCAGCGTGCGGCCGAGATCGAGCGAATAGGCGCGGCCAAAACTGTCCTGAATCGCGGTGCCAAGTGGTCCTTGTTTCGCATCCCCCATCGGTGCTGATGTCATGCCGTTACGCACGGTCGAAACGGGTACGGAGGACCCGGCAATCGATGTTTGCCCAATAGGGGCAAAGGCTCGGGTGAGATCAAGCACGCCGCGGCCATAAACGGGGTCGATGCCGGTCGCGCCGATGTCGCGCGCGCTGCGGTACAATATGTCGACAATCTGTGCACCCGTCAGCGCTGGGAATGCCTGTGCCAGCAGTGCAATCGCGCCGGTAATTTGCGGCGCGGAGAAGGATGTGCCGCTCCAAAGAAACGGAACATTCTCCTGATTGGGTGCCCGGATCCGCTCACCAACTGCCGCGAGGAATACATTCGAAGCGGTGCCCGCCCGGTTACTGAAATCGGAAATCAGATCGGTGGTGCTCACCGATCCGGCAATGATCACCAGCCCGCGCGATATGGCGGTGTTCGTGGCGATGCTCGAAAAGCCATCGGGGTTCGCCTGACCATCATTGCCGGCAGAGATGACCACGATCACTCCCGCGGCAGTGGCGCGGTCTATTGCTTGCATGAAGGTCGTCGTGCCGGCCGATCCGCCGAGCGAAATGTTGATCACCCGTGCGCGATTGGCGGTGGCGAGATCGATCGCAGCGGCAATGTTGCGGTCGCTGTGGGTACACCCGCTTTCGGTTGCCCCGGACATGTTGGTGCCAGCGCAACTGCCCGGCGTATCGGTGCGCAGGACGAGCAAGGTCGAATCGAACGCGATCCCGTGCGTGCCCGCGCCGTTGCGTCGACCAGCGATCGTAAAGGCAACGGCGGTGCCGTGGCCGGATTCGTCATCAATCGTGCCGTTGTTCGCCGTGCTGGCCGATGCGGTGCTGATGCGCGTGCCGAACTCCTCGCTTTGCACATCGATGCCGCTGTCGATCACGCCCACAATGATGCCGGTGCCCGTCGCGCCGCGCTGATAGGCGGCAAGCGAATTCGCGGACACATTGCCCACCGTCGCCCGATATTCGGCCGTGTCGAAACTGCCTGTCGGGGGCGGCGTGGGGGTGGGTGTCGGTGTTGGGGTCGGTGTGGGTGTCGGCGTTGGCGTAGGTGTTGGCGTCGGAGTCGGAGTCGGAGTGGGTGTCGGCGTTGGCGCTGGCGTGACCGGCGGGGGTGGGGGCGTCTGGCCAATGCCACCGCCGCCGCTGCCCGATGAACACGCCCCCGTCGCCACGACACTGATGAGCATGGCGGATTGCAGCAGGCGCCTGATCATTATCGTTCGCATGTCGTGCTTGCGCTCCCCTGTTGCTGTTGCAGGGCGTGTTCGCCTGCATGGCGCGTATCAATCGGCATCCTTGCTCCCCCCGTCACTGGCGCTTAGAGGGTCGGGCCTATGCTCGCGCGTCTTGCTCATATCCGCAACTGGATTTTCGATCTGGATAACACGCTGTATCCGGCGAATATTAACCTTTTTTCGCAAGTCGATCAGCGCATTACCGACTATATCGCGGATCGGTTCGGGCTCGATCCGGTGGCCGCGCGCGCCAAGCAGAAAGAATATTTTCACGCCCGTGGCACCACGCTTGCCGGCTTGATGGACGATCACGGCACTGATCCGCACGATTATCTGGATTATGTCCATGATGTCGAAATGGACGTGCTCGAACATAACGCGCCGCTGGTCGCCGCGATCGCGCGACTGCCGGGCCGCAAGCTGATCTTCACCAATGGTGACACACCCTATGCGCGTAAGGTGCTCGATCGGATCGGCCTGTCCGAAAGCTTCGAGGCGATCCACGATATCCACGCGACCAACTATATACCCAAGCCCGAACCGGCTGTTTATGCAGGTTTTTGTGCGGCGTATGACATCGATCCGCATGCCAGCATCTTCTTCGAAGACATGGCCCGCAACCTGAAGCCCGCCAAGGCGATCGGCATGACAACGGTGTGGATCGACAACGGGTCCGAACAACATGCCGATCAGGATCGCGACTTCGTCGATTATAGGATTTCGGACATCACCGGCTGGTTACACGAGATATTGGAGGACGCATGAGCGAGGAACTGCAGGGGCTGATCGACGGTGCATGGGAAAAGCGCGACCAGATCAACAGCGCGACCAAAGGCGCGGTGCGCGATGCGGTCGATTCCGCGCTGACGTTGCTCGATTCAGGCGCGGCGCGCGTGGCCGAACCCGATGACGCGGGCGGCTGGCGCGTTAACCAGTGGCTGAAAAAAGCGGTCCTTCTATCGTTCCGACTGAACGACAATGCGCTCGTGAAGGCCGACTCGGACTTTGCGGGCAACGGTCCGAGTCTGGGCACCTGGTGGGACAAGGTGCCGCTGAAATTCGATCGCTGGACTGAGGAGGATTTCCGCTCCGGCGGCTTTCGCGTGGTGCCGGGCAGCGTGGTTCGGCGCGGGGCTTTCATCGGCAAGGGCGCGGTGCTGATGCCCAGCTTCGTCAATATCGGCGCGCATGTGGGTGAAGGGACGATGGTCGATACCTGGGCCACGGTGGGCAGCTGTGCGCAGATCGGCAAGAACGTCCATCTGTCGGGTGGGGCCGGCATCGGCGGGGTGCTCGAACCGCTGCAGGCCGATCCCGTGATCATCGGCGACGGCGCCTTTATCGGCGCGCGCGCCGAGGTGGCGGAGGGCGTCCGCGTCGGCGAGGGCGCGGTGCTCTCGATGGGTGTCTATCTCGGCGCGTCGACCAAGATCATCGACCGCGCCACCGGCGAAGTCCACCGGGGCGTGGTGCCGCCCTATTCGGTGGTTGTGCCCGGCAGCATCGGCGGCGGAGACGGCAAGCCAGCGCTGTACTGCGCGGTAATCGTCAAGCAAGTCGACGCGCAGACGCGCTCCAAGACGAGCATCAACGAATTGCTGCGGGACTAACGCGCTCGACAACCCAGCCCCTCCGGCCTATCCGCCCGGGCATGGCAAAAAAAGAAAGTGCGACGATGCCCAAAGCCAGCAAGGTCCTTGACCGCGTTCTCGTGCTCGAAATGGTGCGCGTTACTGAGGCGGCCGCGGTGGCGGCCGCCAAGCTTGTCGGGCGCGGGGATGAGAAGGCGGCCGATGCTGCCGCTGTCGAGGCAATGCGCGCGGCGCTGAACGAGCTCTACATGGACGGCACCGTCGTGATCGGTGAGGGCGAGCGCGACGAGGCGCC
>CAZWAL010000060.1:0-13264 GCA_964631905.1 uncultured Stakelama sp. | reverse complement strand
AGGGGCTCGGCTGGACAATCCGGGTGATCGGCGGGGCAACCGCGCGCACCGATGCGCCGGCATCGCTGATGGCGTTTCTGCGCCAGCGACGGCGGTGGTTCGGCGGCTATCTCCAGACGCAATATTGGAACCGCGACATGATCGGCAATCCGCATTTCGGGTCGCTCGGCACCGCGCAAATGCCGGTGAAGACGCTTGATACCGTGCAGCCCATTTATGGCATTGCGGCGTTTATCATTCTCGTCACGCTGGTCGTTACGGGCAACTTCCTGCTTGCCTGGCCGATTTTGGTGGTGATGATCGTCAAGATTGTCTTCGATTTAGCCTATCACCTCTGGTCGCTGCGGCTCTACGCGCGCTGGACCGGCAACAGCGATGGGCTGGGAACAGGCTGGGCGATCGTCGCGGCGGTGCTCGAGCCGTTCACCTTTCAGCTGCTCCGCCATATCGGCGCGACCTGGGGCTGGTACAGCTTCCTCACCGGTCGTGAGACCTGGGGTCGCCAGCGACGGACGGCGATCGAGGGGGCGGGGCGGTAAAATTTGCCATCTTTGACGGCGGAACAGTCATCGTGCCCACGAACCACGGTTAAGCCACCGATATAGTGGCACCAATCGAGTATACGTCGATGGTTTCAGCATCGACTTCCAAATTATCATGTCCCCGCGCGTACCATTCGGTACCGTTGGGGTATGACGCGACCAGCATGTTGCCAAAGCTTCGCTGGCTGATTGAGGCACCGCCACCGATCAAGGTGTCACCGGACGCAACTGCGACGTCCTCGTCTGGCTCGCTCGAAGCTAGACTGCTGTCGACATTCAGATTGACGTTGAAAATACTCTGGGGTGCGCGCGGTTTGACGCCAACGGCATAGGCTGTGACCGAACCCAATTCTGCCTCGAGATGATCTTGGCTGACGGCGTTCCAGCCATTCGATGCATTGGGTGCGCTCGTCGTCAGATACTGTCCGTTCACGGTCCAATTTGCCTGTGCCCCCCCGCCAGCACATGTATATCCTGACGCGACAGTCGCAGTTGTGGCGTTATGATTGCCGACAGTGCTCGTGCAGCTAAAGATCTGAACATCGAAATCGTCATTCGGATCAAACAGCTGAACCGTGAACGCTGTTATTTTTGATGACGATTCAACGCCTTCATCCTTTGCCGCGAGCGTCCACTGGAAGATACTGTTGGGATAGCAAGCGGTGATAAAGGCATTGGTGTTTGGATCATCCGTGGTAACGAGATATCCGCAGTTGATCATCTTATATCCGGGATCGGCAGTCACCACCAGTACCGGGTGCTGATCAGAAGTCGCGTTGCCATAATTCTTGATAAGAATTTCACCTGGATTCGGCATCGCCCGTCCTTCCCGAGAAAAGACGAGCAGTAATCACCATCTCGTCGTACGGCGAGCAATTATTGTTGCAAAAAGAAACTCGCCAGCAGCGTCACGTTCAGTGTGATGATCACCCCCGTCACCCCCCATGCTGCCCATTTCACCCACGGCGCATTGGCGAAATTGCCCATCACCGCGCGGTCGCTGGTAAAGGCGACCAGCGGGACGACCGCGAAGGGCAATTGCAGGCTCAGGATCACCTGGCTCAGTACCAGCAGTTCGGTCGCGCCGCGGTCTCCCATCAACCCCACGACGATGACGGCGGGGATGATTGCCAGCATCCGAGTCGCCATCCGACGCAGCCAGATCGGGATTTTGAGGTCGAGAAACCCCTCTGCCACGATTTGTCCTGCCAGCGTGCCCGTGACGGTCGAATTCTGCCCCGCCGCGAGCAGCGCTACAGCGAAGACCACGCTGGCGGCACCAGCACCGAGCGTCGGGCTCAGCAATTCATAGGCGCGGCCGATTTCCGCCACATCGGTGCGCCCGGTGACGTGGAAAGCCGATGCTGCGAGGATCAGGATCGCCGCGTTGATGAACAGCGCGAGACCGAGCGCGACGCTGCTGTCGATCGTTGCCATCCGGATCGCGTGGCGTTTGCCGGTATCGTCGGTGTCGAAGGCGCGGGTCTGGACGATTGACGAATGCAGGTACAGGTTATGCGGCATCACCGTCGCGCCGAGAATGCCGATCGCAATATAAAGCATCGCCGGGTTGGTAATAATCTGCGAGGTCGGCACCAGACCGCCGGCAATCGCGGCCAGATCGGGTTGGGCGATCCATAGCTCATAGGCAAAACAGCCTGCGATGACGACCAGCAAGGTGACGATGAACGCTTCGAGCAGGCGGAAGCCATATTGCTGGAGCGTCAGGATCAGCAGCACGTCGAAGGCCGTAATCGCCACTCCGGCGATCAGCGGTAGCCCGAACAGTAGTTGCAGCGCGATCGCGGTGCCGAGCACTTCGGCCAGATCACACGCGATGATCGCGATCTCGCACAACACCCACAGCATCAGCCCGACGGGTCGTGAATAGCGCGCGCGGCACGCCTGGGCGAGGTCCAGCCCCGCTGCGATCCCCAATCGTGCGGCGAGTGCCTGGAGCAGCATCGCCATCAGGTTGGAGATCAGGATGACCGACAGCAATGTATAGCCGAACGCCGATCCCCCGGCGATATCGGTCGCCCAATTGCCCGGGTCCATATAACCGACCGCGACCAGATAGCCCGGCCCGCTGAACGCAAACATCCGACGCCACCACACCGCCCCCTTGGGCACGCCCACGGTGCGATAGCTTTCGCTTAGCGTCACCCGGCGCGCGATGGGCTCTTCGTGCCGGTGCGCGATGCCGCCGAAATCGCCGTCAAAGGGTGGGGGTGGTGCCATTCATGTTCCTAGACCCGGCAATGGCCCGCACGTCCAACGACATTTGCCGATCAGCCTGAACGATCGGCTCGCCGATCAGTGCCCGTTCACCCGCGCGAGGATGGCTTCGAGCTTGGCCAGCAGCGCGGGATCGCGCTTTGCCGGATCGGTCATCAGCGCGAAATCGAGCACGGTATCGATGGGGGAGGGGGTGCGCTCGGCCGGGAGCGACGCGATCAGCGCGCTCACGGTCTTGCGCGCGGTATCGCCATTCTTGTGCATCTGTTCGATCACTTCGGCGACGTCGACCGCGGCTTCGCTTTCGCGCCAGCAATCATAGTCGGTGACCATGCCTATCAGCGCATAGGGCAGCTCGGCCTCGCGGGCGAGCTTAGCTTCGGGCATTGCCGTCATGCCGATCACATCGGCGCCCCATTGGCGGTAAAGCAGGCTTTCGGCGCGGCTGGAGAATTGCGGTCCTTCCATTGCGAGATAAGTCGCGCCGTGGGTCACCTTGCCGCCAGCGGTTGCCACCGCTTGTGCAGCGAGCGCAGACAGGCGCGGGCAGACCGGCTCCGCCATCGATACATGGCCGACCAGCCCGCTCGTGAAGAAGCTCGACGGGCGGGCGACGGTGCGGTCGATAAACTGATCGACCACGACGAAGTGCCCCGGCTCAAGCTCCTCACGCAGGCTGCCGATCGATGAAATGGCGAGGATATCGGTGCAGCCAGCGCGCTTCAGCGCATCGATATTGGCGCGCGCATTGAGCTCACTTGGCGAAACGTGGTGCCCCCGGCCATGGCGTGGCAGGAAGACGAGGTTCACATCACCCAATTGACCGAACAACAATTGATCGGATGGATCGCCCCACGGCGTAGACACATCGCGCCATTCGGCATTGGCCAGACCATCGATCGCGTAGAGACCTGACCCGCCGATGATTCCGATCGTCCATTTCCCGTTCATCACTTGCCTTTCATGGGCTACGCCGCGCCCAGTTTGCCAAAGGATTAGCCGTTCATGCGATTCGCGATTGCTCTTGCCGCCCTCAGCCTTCCCGCCGCCGCTCATGCCGCCACGCCGATCACGGGGCAATGGCTGACCGTCGATGGCAAGGCGATTGTCACGATCGCCGAATGTGGAAACGGCGTGTGCGGGCGGGTGACCAAGGTTCTGAAGCCGAATCCCAAAGGCCCGACCACCGATTTCCGCAACCCCGATCCGTCAAAGCGCAACCGCCCGATCGAAGGCCTGCAGATCCTCGCCAATTTCACTGATGGCGGCAAGGACTGGCAAGGCAAGATCTACAGTCCCGAAGCAGGCAAGGAATATAAATCCTACCTGACGCGCAAACCCGATGGGCGCTTGCAAGTGAAGGGCTGCATCGCGTTTTTCTGCCAGACGCAGGTCTGGACGCCGGTTAAGTAGCGCCGAGCTTCATCAGACCACCGCCATATCAACCTTGTAATGATGCCATGCCATGATCGCTGCCGCACCGCGGTGCGGCCGCCACGGTTCGGCAATCAGGCGGGTCGCCTTTTCGGTCGGTCGGGTATCGAGGCCCATGATCCGCCCAATCTCGATCTGCACCGCCAGGTCGCCCGCCGGCCAGATGTCGCATCGCCCCTCTGCAAACAGTAGGTATATTTCGGCTGACCATCGGCCGATGCCCTTCACGCTGACGAGTGCGGCGATCGCCGCCTCGTCGTCTTCGGGCAGGTGCTGCAGGTCTAGCCGACCGCTCGTGACTTCCTCGGCCAGACTTTTGGCATAGCCGGCCTTTTGGCGGGACATGCCGGCGGCACGCAGGACATCGTCTTCTGCATGGGCAAGGGTGTCGGGAATGTTCAGATCGCCCAGTTCCGCCTCCAGCTTGCGCCAGACCGACTGCGCCGCCGCGACGCTCACCTGCTGGCCAATGATCGTGCGGAGTAACGTGCCATAGCCCCGATCGCGGATGCGCGGCTCCGGATAGCCCGCCCGTTCGACCGCACGGGCCATGGCGGGTTCGATCGCCGCCAGCGCATCTAGCGCCTCGGTCAGCTGGGTGGCGGTGAGGCCCATTTAGTGTTTCCTTGAAATCGGCGCGGCAAGGCGGCAAGGCGGCGCATCACATGCCTGTTTGGAGGATCGAATGCCGCAGCTTACCGTCGTCATGCGCACTGGGGAAGAACGGACGATCACGGGTGAAGCCGGCCTGTCGGTGATGGAGGTGATCCGCGACGCGGGCATCGATGAAATCCTGGCGCTATGCGGCGGTTGCGCCAGCTGCGCGACCTGCCACGTCCATGTCGACCCGGATTTTGCGGCCAAACTGCCGAAAATGGGCCCGGACGAGGACGATCTGCTCGACAGCACGTCAGACCGCGACGCGAATTCGCGGCTATCGTGCCAGATTCCGTTCACCGATGATCTGGACGGCCTGCGCGTGACGGTGGCCGCCGAGGATTGATCCGCGTTACCGCGCCAGCCGCAACACGGCGGTTGGCGCACTTTTGAGCGTTGGCGTCGCCTGCCATACCATCGTCTTGCGCGTGCCCGCTGCCTTCACCCCATCCTCATCATTCTGGCTGATGATCTCCGCATCGGTATCGAGTGTGAAGACGCCGTCCAATCGGCTTGGTCCTTGCAGCGATTCGCCGCCCGGCATGCTGGAAATGCCCGGCGTGGCATTCGTCCCTTCATTGGCGAAAGCGGGTGCTTTTACGCGGACCACCCCGTCCTGCCGCAGTTCGATCGCGATAAAGGGCAGGATCACTTCGGCATCGATGTTAAAAGGCCAGACGAACGTGTGATCGAGCCTGCCCGAGACGGCATAATCGATCAGGAATACCCCGTCGCCCAGATAAGCGACCTTGCGGTAACCCGCTTCCTTGCTCAATTTGGCGGCAATCGCGCGGTTCTTGATGTCGGCTTCGGCCTTTTTCCGGGCTTTGTTCTTTGCCGTTTCAGCCGGATTGTCATCGCTGCTGCCCTTGTCGCTTAACCCATCGCCATCGGGTTCGGCATTGATCACCTCACCGACATAGCTGAACGAAAAGCTGCGATCGGCATTCACGGTCAATGTCGACGTGAACTTGCCCGGCGCAAGCACGCAACTGGCGAGCGCGAGCGGCAACAGCAACAAAGTGGCGAGGCGAGCGAGCAGCATCTTCATTCCCCCGTGATCAGGGGCATAGATTAACCCCGCGTCGCCACCGCATAAAGCGCAATCGCTGCAGCGTTCGACACGTTGAGGCTTTCCACCCGCGGGGAGATCGGCAGGCGGGCAAGCACGTCGCAATGCTCCTCGGTATTGCGGCGCATCCCTTCGCCCTCGGCCCCCAGCACCAGGCAGATGCGCCCGCCGCCAGTGATCGCCTCGCCGAGAGGCATCGGCACTTCGCCGGTCAGCCCGATCCGCCAGAACTGCGCTTCGGCAATCTCATCCAGCGCCCGCGAAAGGTTCACCACACGCACCCACGGCACCAGCTCAAGCGCACCCGATGCGGCGCGTGCGACGGTGCCCGATTCGGGTGGAGAGTGCCGATCCTGTGTGACGATACCGAGCACGTCGAACGCCGCCGCCGATCGCAGGATCGCGCCGACATTGTGTGGGTCGGTCACCTGGTCGAGCACCAGCAAGGGCCGCTGATCCCCTGCACCCTGTTCGAGCAGATCGCCCAGCCAGATATCCTCAAGCGGATCGACTTCCGCAACGAGCCCTTGGTGCGGGGCATCGCCGGGCACCAGCCGCGCGAGATCAGTCACCTCGGCAAAGGTGATCGGGATGACGGGCGGGATATCAAGGCTCGCCAGCGCCTCGCGCGTCGCCCATAGCTTGCGGACGACACGTTCGGGATTGGCAAGCGCGGCGGTTACTGCATGTCGCCCCCAGAAGCGCGGCCGACCGGCGGGTGCTTGGGAAGGGCGGTGTCCACGTTTGGCCATTAGTCGTCGTCATCCGCTGCATAGGCATAAGGGTCGGTCACTACCGGCTTGGTCGGCAGCGGCGGCTTGGGGAGTGCCTTCTCCGCATTGGCGGCATTCAGCAGGAACGATGCGAGGATCGTCGATGCCTGGCGCATGTCGTCAGCCTTCAGATGATCGAAGGTGTCGAGGCTGGTGTGGTGGGTGCGCGGGAAATAATCGAGCGGGTCCTGAATGAACTGGAACCCCTGCAGGCCAACCGCCTGCAGGAAGACGTGATCGGTGCCGCCGGTCTTCTGGAAAACAACGCTGGTCGCCCCCATGGCTGAAAAGGGCGCGAGCCATTCGCGGAAGATCGGCACCACGGCGGGGTTATTCTCGGCATAGATGCCGCGAATTTTGCCCGATCCATTGTCGAGATTGAAATAGGCCGCCAGCTCACCATAGCCGGGCTTGGGCGTGATCGGCCAGCGGTTCGACCAGCCATAGAAGCGGGCAAGCCCGGTCTGCGGCGCGTCATTGGGGCTGCCGCGCGTCGCCAGATGCTGCTCGACATAGGCAAGGCTGCCGAGAATGCCCTGCTCCTCGCCGGACCATAGCGCGAAGCGTATCGCGCGCTTCGGCTTCATGCCGGTCGCCTGCAGGATGCGCGCGGCTTCCATGATCATCGCGACGCCCGCGCCATTGTCAGCCGCACCGTCGGCGGCGACCCAGCTGTCGAGATGCGCACCTGCCATCACATATCCAGCCTTGGGGTCCGATCCCGGAATTTCAGCGATGATGTTGTAGGCCTTGGTGTCGCTGTCGTCGTAGGTGACCTTGGTGTCGATCTCCACGGTCGGGTTCTGTCCGGCCTTCAGCAAGCGGGCGAGACGGCGATAATCTTCTGCCGCAATCTCCACGCCCGGGACCTGCGGGGTTTCGCCGACGCCGAACAAATAGCCTTCGCCGTGCACCAGCTTGCCATCGAGCCGTGCCTGATTGGCATAAGCGACGGCGCCTTCCGCCTTAAGAAACGCATCAAGCTTTTTGGCGTAATCGAGCCGCTTCATCCGACGATCGGCGGTCTCGGGATCATAGACCGGTTGCTGAAACGTATCGAGCTTGGTCAGGTCCTCGCCCGTCAGGCGACGGAAGGGCGATGTGCTCGGTTCGGACCCGGTATTGGGGCGCGAGAGCATCACGATCTTGCCCTTCAGCTTGCCGCGCCATTTGGCGAAATCGCTTTCCTTGCTGATCTGCGCGACGATCAGCTCAGCCGTCACCGGGCCGGGGGTAGAGGGCGTCCAGGCGATTGGAATCGCGGTTAGCTGGATCGGGCGCGGGCTGATCATACGCACACTCGAGCGCTCGATCTGCCAGCCGCGGCCGAACTCGAAGCCCTCCTTGCGGACGTTCACCAAGCCCCATTCGCGGAACTTCGCCTGGGTCCAATCCTCTGCCTTGCGCATCGCCGGCGAATTGGTGAGCCGCGCGCCGATGACGTCGGAGAGATGCTCGGCGGTCACCATTACCTGACTGTGGTTGGTGCCTTCATCGATGATCCGCGCGACGACGCTGCGATCGACGCTCTGGGCGCTGGCAGGGGCAATTGAAGTCGTGAAAACGGGCAAGGCAATGGTGGCAGCGGCAAGCAGGATCGAACGGCGCATGGAACCCCCGGTTTGAGAAGCGGTTACGAGATTGCACGCGTATGCGGCGCACGCGCGCCGCGCAAGCCATTGCAGATGTCGCTTCGCGCGCTGTTACGCGCGCGAGGCGTTGACAGCATCGCCAGCGATAGGCATGGGCACGCCTCGCTTTTCTAGCGCCCCTGTGGACAGGTGGCCGAGTGGTTAAAGGCAGCAGACTGTAAATCTGCCCGTGCAAGCGTACGCTGGTTCGAATCCAGCCCTGTCCACCATTTGTTCTTTCATCCCGGTTCGAATTAGTTCATCCTCGTCCAGAGGCGCACGGAAATGCGTGGGCGAGGAGTCCGTCCCGGTTCATCCGATCCCAACGCAAGCCGCGCCGATTGGGGGTAGCCATGGGGGTAGCGGCGGGAAACCGCGACGCACTACCCCCAAAATGGGATGTAGAAGATGCTGACCGATGCGCGGGTGAAGAGCGCCAAGCCACAGGAACGGCCCTACAAGCTGGGCGACACCGGCGGGCTGTTTCTCCTGATATCGCCTTCGGGCCACCGATCATGGCGGTGCAAGTATCGATTCGCGGGGCGGGAAAAGCTGCTGACGCTCGGCGCCTATCCCGACGTGTCGATCGCCAAGGCCCGGGCAGCGCGCGATGCCGCCAAGGCTGATCTGCGCGACGGCAAGGATCCGGCGCTTGCCAAGAAGCAGGCGGTCGCTGCCCGGGCGCTCAGCGCCGATAACAGCTTCGAAGCATGCGGCCGGGCATGGCACACCCTGAACAAGCCGCGCTGGGGCGAATGGCATGCCGACAATGTGATCGACAGCCTGGAGCGGGACCTGTTCCCTGAAATCGGGACCATGCCGATCAAGGACGTGACCGAGGCGATCCTGCTGAAGGCACTTCGCAAGGTCGAGCGCCGCGGCGCGATCGAGACCGCTCACCGGCTGCGCCAGCGCGCCAGCGGCATATTCGCCTATGCCGCCGCCAGTGGCCTGCGTACCGGCGATCCAGCCGCCGTCATCAAGTCGCTGCTGTCACCTAAGCCCAAGGCCGGGCACCAGCCTGCGCTCGGCACGCTCGCGGAACTGCGAACGATGATCGCCGATGTTGAAAGCGAAGCCGCCAGCCCGGTCACGAAGCTGGCGCATCGGCTTATCGCGCTCACGGCCGTGCGATCGGCGGTGCAGCGCCAGTGCCGCTGGGAAGAGCTCGAGGGTCTCGATGGCGACGCGCCTATCTGGCGCATTCCGCCGGCGACGATGAAACTGAAACTGAAGCTGAAAGACGACGTCACCTTCGAGCATATAGTCCCGCTGTCCCGCCAGGCGGTCGAGGTGATCGAAGCGATCAGGCCCCTGACCGGCCACCTGCCATATCTGTTCCCCAACGATCGCTTTGCCCACCGGCCGATGTCGGAGAATGCAGTGCGGGCTCTGATCGTCCGGGCGAACAACGGGGCCTATCTGCACAAGCACTGTCCACACGGCTGGCGCGCGTCGTTCTCGACCATCATGAACGAATGGCGGCGCGAGCACGGCCGGGCCGACGATCGCGAGGTGATCAACCTGATGCTCGCGCATGTCGCCGAGGATAAGGTCGAGGGCGCATATAACAGGGCGGCGCATATGGAGCGACGGCGCGAGCTTGCGCAGATCTGGGCCGACCTGATCCTCGAAGGCGCGCCGGCCGCATCGGTGTTGATGGATGGGCCGCGCAACTGATGGCGCGCAACCGGCCCAGCGCGCTGATGCTCGAGGCAGCGCTCCTTGCCGCGCTGATGATTGCCAGCTTCGTCGTCGCGATGATCGGTTAGCGGGCGATGCTGACGTTCGTCGACACCGCTGGACGGACGCGCAACCGGCGGGGGCAGTTTGCCAAAGCGGTCCCCACGCCGCCGCCGATGCTGAAGTGGTGGCGCCTGAAGGTGTTCGAAGAACCCCGCGGCCCGTGGCTGGAAAGCCAGGACCAGATGATGGATTTTGCCGTGAGGCAGGGGCTGGCCAGCTGGGACGAATCGAAGCGCGAACACTATCTCGCCGTTCCGGTCGGGATGATCGTGCGCGAGGCGACATCGATGCCGAGCGAGTGAATGGCTGACGATCGCGAGAGCGCCATCGCCCAGATCATCGAACCGCTGGCCGAATTCGAGCGCAGCAACACTCTGGCATGGCGCTGGCGGTATCGCTGGAAATCATGGGCCGAAGGCGGACGGTGGCACGCCGAAGTCCAGGCCGGATATGCCGATGATCAGTGGCGCATCACCGGAGCTTGCCCGCGCTGGGGCGGCGGCGGGGATGATGAAGCAACCGCGCTGGCAGAGGCCGTGCGCAGCGCGGCTTTCTACTGGATCGGTGCGAGACCCTAAAACAGCCCGAGAAACTTGCGGCGCGGCTTTGCCTTTTCCAGCGCGGCCGCCCACTGGGCATCGCATTTCGTGCCGATCCGCCGCGCCGTCGCCTTGTCGAGATTGGCCTTCACGCGCTGGCCCGCCTCGGCGATGGCATAGGCACCCAGGCCTCCGCCGGTGCCGTCAATCAGGCTCTTGTCCGCCCCCGGCGTCTCGTCGAGCAATCCGCTCGCAAGCAGGATCTGAATGCACGGGCTGTTCTGTCCCGTCAGCACCGGGCGCACGCTGAACATCGAGCAGGCAGACAGAGCGAAGCACAGCGTCAGAAACGCCATTGAGCGAAGCGCCGGCATCGTCTTGGGAGCGAACATCAATTTGACCTTTCTGAACGCGGATATCGACCTCGACCTTTTGGCGGGCCGCTTCGTTGATCTGGGGGATGGCATCGGTTGCGGCCTTCCCGGTCGCGGTGCCGAGCACGCCGTCGACCTTGGATTGCGAGGCCCGGCTGTCGGCGCGGATCGGCCGCATGATCAGCCAGTCGACCGCAACCCAGATCAGGCCCAGCGCGACGATCACAATGATGGCGTTCATGGTCCAGCGACCGACCTTCAGGGGCGGCGCGGCTGTCTCAGCAGCGCGGCGGGCGGTTTTGAGCAAGCCGCTCATTAGCAGGATCTCCATTCGCCGGCGGTCAGGTAGCCGTGCCAGTGCTCGCCAATCACGGCGCCACTGGCGTCGACCTGGTGGATGAGCATGGAAGGCGTGGCGGTTGGCTGTTCGCGGTTGCCATCCCACGACCAAGCCGGTCGCTCTTGAGCGCGAAAATTCATCGCGCTTCCCGAGCCACAGCCGCACGGGCATTTGAAAATGATGCCGGCGTCCGCGCCCGCGCTGTCGCTGTAAAATTCAAACGCGCCCGCAGCAGCATCGTCGAGGTCGTCGACCATCACGGCGGGCACGCTGGCGCGGGCGTTTACGACTGGCAGATAGCTCACGACCGCGCACCCCGGCACTTCCGGCGATCGACGTTGCCGACGCGATGATTCACCCAGCCGCGATAGAACACGCGCAGCTTGGCATTGACCCGCACCAGTCGCCCGTATTCGTCGCGCTGCTTACCGTCCAAGCCGTCGAGCATCCGAACGCACAGCGCCGCCGCGCCGACCTTGCGCTGACACGCTTGATACGCCGCCACAGTGCCCGCGCCGACTTGCCCATCCACCTTCAGCCCCGCGCCGCACAGCGTGTTGATCGATTGCTGAAACCAGCGGGAAGGCCGCGCAGGCCCCATGTTCACCGTCGTGTCGAACAGCTCCTCGGTCACCGCGGCGTCGATCGGGATCAGCGGGGCGAAGCCGGGGGCAACCAGATACTGCCGGTAATAGATGTTTTTCGCCACCGATCGGGGCAGCGTGCGCATCGGCCCGCGATAGCCGTTTGCCACCGCTACCCGCTTGGTGACGCCCATATTCGTTTCGCCGCCGGGATCGCTGGGATGATTCACCCAGCCCCCTTCCACGGCGATCACGCTGGCAATCATCGCGGCGGCGGCACCCAGGCCGATCGTCCCTTTGGACGGGCCGCGCTTGGCCTCATTCGCCATCGCCAGCCCCCTTCGTCGTCACCCGTCCGACGATCACCAGCGCAAACAGCACAGGCGCGAGGATCTCGATGTACGGCATCTGCGCCCGCAGATCGGCGGGCATCACCGCCCAGGCACCGGTCAGCACCACGCCGAGCCCGGACAGCCGAACGCTCGCCCATTTGGTCGCGACCTTCCAGTCGTCGCGAATATCGTCGATCAGTTTCATTGTTCCGTCCTTCCCGGCAAGACAAAGCCCTTCGCGCGCAGCCCCAGCTGCACGGCACGTCCATCGATCACGGTGTCTTCCTTGTGGCCGTTGCCGGCTATTCGCCGCGCGGTGGGCGCTCGTGTGTTCGCTCGATCTGTTGGCGCAGCTCGATCATGCGGATCGTCGGCGCGGCAAACATCATCGCCACCCCCAGCAGCATCATGATGATCCCGGCGTTCATTTCGCCGCGTCCCGGCGTTCGGCATCGGGCCGCTGGTCGCCGCCACGGCGGCGATCGTCATCGCTGGAAAGCATGTCGAGCTTTGCCTCGATCCGCGTTGTGCGGATATCGATCTGTTGGATCGCGTCGATCTTTGTTTCCAGCGCGCCGACACGCCGCGTCGTTTCGCTTTGCTGCGATGCCAACCCGCCCTGAAACCACGCTGCGCCGATCAGCAGCGCGGCGGCAGACAGCACCGGCAACCATTCCCGCCAGGTAGCGCCGCCATTGCCGCGGTCGTCGTCGCTCATCGTCACCCCCATTGCTTCATGCGGTGTGGCATCGGATCAGGCATTGTCGGGGTCCGCTGGCGTGACGATGCCCGCATTACCCAGAAAGCCCGCCGAAACGCCGGGTGACGTCACAAACCGCGCATCAACAGCCGGATCATCATCGACCTCGGGCCAAGTCACACCGAGCGGCGGGATTTCACCAAGTTCACGAAGCATTGCCCGAATGATGCGATTTCCGCGATCGTCTTGATTGATGCCATGCCACCCGTTCGCGACAATGAAGCCGGAAAGCTGCGCCACCA
>CAZWAL010000059.1:0-13316 GCA_964631905.1 uncultured Stakelama sp. | reverse complement strand
TTCATGATCCAGACTATCATAGTCGATGGACCACTCAGACGGGGGCAGCTCACATTCGCGGGAGGCCCTGCAAGTGACCTTCGCTCATTGGAAATTAGACCGGGATCGCTTCCTGGCCGACGTTCACCATTTGAGCAATCAAGCGCGAACGGCTAACAATTGATAGAATTTCCGCCTCCATTGCCCTTCTTCACTCATTCTTGATTCAAGTGCGGCTCGCGGCCGATGTAATTGGCAACCAACAAAATGGCCATCCACCTTTACGGGTATCCGAGCCAGTGGATGGCACAGCGACGAAGCCGACCGGCAAGTCGGCACCATCCGGGTAAGAAATCGCTCCCAATCCTAGGACTTCGCTAAATCCCATTATGCGAACTCAGCCGTATCCCTAGCGTCGTCACCTGGCTTGAAATGGCATGCTCTGAACGAGCCGGTCTGCTTCGGCGATCGAAGGCGCGAGGAAAATCCCGACCATCGATCGCTCCCCACGTTTCGAACGCTCTCCAAACCAAGCGCCCCCTCACCCCGGCGGCTCGATGCCGATCGCTGCATAATCGATGGGTAGGATCGTCCAGCCAGTGCGCGGTGAATAGATGCCGATACCTTCGATGTTTCGGGCACAGGCTTCGCGCTCATGGCGCACGCGACCGAGCAGTCTCCAGCAATCATATTCCGAGCCCAGCCACCCTTTTGGCATAAGGTAAAATCGCTCATCGATCAGTTCCCAGATGAGCTCAGCGCGTTCCCAGTCTTTTGCAAAGATCACTGCTTGATAGTCGTCATCGTCGCTGTGCCATGTCATTTGGTACACCATCAGGCGTCTCCCACCGGCGCATTGGTGGGCAGGATCGTCCAGCCCTTGTCAGGATCATATCGGCCGACACCGGCGGTCTTCAGGGCCAGGGCGTCCTTTAGGTGCTGGGTGTTGAGCCCCGGCCAAGATGGGTTCCGTTCGGCAACCTCGAAGGAGGAGGCCGGGTCGCCGTAATGGTTCGCAAACCAATCTATGTGGATCCCCGCCGCTTGATCATAGCTTTTGGCGAAGACTGAAAGTTTGGCGCCGGACGCCATTGTGATTTCGAAAAGCCGCATGTCGTATTACCTCGTTGTCGTTGTTAACGAGGTAACCTTGCAGCGCTGCGCAGTGGATTGCGGGTGGGCAATGCGGTGGGAATTGCTGCCCTTCCCGGTCCAGCCGTAACATCAATCAGCAAGCGTCCATCTTTCCTTGAGACGCTCAACCGTCGTGCGCCACTTCGGCGTGGTGGGCTTGCACACCGTGTTCTGATTGCCGAACAAGCCGATGTCGTTGACTGCCTCCTCAATCATGCGGCAACCGCCTCTTCAGCACCGCTCCAAACGCGAGCGATGGAGGCTTCGATCTTGTTTTCGAAGCGGGCGATCAACTCGCGATTGGCATCGACCAACATCTGTTCGGCTTCAATTTCGGCGACGATGGCTTTTTGGGTTTCGAGCGGTGGGAGTGTGAAAACCTTCGTCGAGTAAACTTCATTCCGGTTCAAGCCTGGAATGCCGGTCCCGCCGCGCAGCGCTGGTAGATTCATTGCCTGAAGTGAAAAGTATAAAAAGCGCAAAGAGGCTTTTGAAGGATCACGATTTTTCACATAGTATGTTGTGTCGATGGGGAAGCAGTCTTGTTCAACCCAATTGACCTCGCCTGCTGATCCTTTTCGTCCAACGATTATCGCCGGCCCCAATACCATTGCCTCGTCATGATAGCCGCTGACGCCATTTGAACCCATAACTGGAACTTGACCAGCTCTACGAGATGCTGTTGGCAATGCAGCGCCGTACTCGAGGGTGCAAACTTCTGCAAAAGGAACTTCGGCCCAAGCCGGATCGACAGGAATGCAGGGTCGGTAGTTTTTGAGGACGGTGCAGGCGCCGTCGATGACCTTCTTGTAGCCCTCGATTTCTGCCACGATCTCCCGCTGCACTTCCAGAGGCGGCAGAGGGATTTCAATCTCACGCACGATCTTTTGAGAGATGTTAGGCTGTGCGCCACCTCCTGCGTATCGGATTAGCAGAGGCTTGTTGTGACGTAGAATGTAATATAAAAACTCCGGTGATACCTTTTCGTTAGGTAGTAGCGCACAGATTGCCTGATTGGTTGCGGCGGGGAATCGAAGAAGGCCGACTTCCCCAGCTGTGGCACCATACATCGCTACAAGCACCGAATTAGGTGGGAACAATCTTGCTGAAGAGTTATCTAATGCCTCTTGGGTGATTAGGGTTTTTGCCGAAAAAATTTCACCAGCCGACACCTCGCCGCTTGTGAGCCAAGGAATGGTGCCGTCAACATAGAATTCAGGACAGTTCGTCGCAGGCGTCCCACCAGAACCTGTCTTGCAAAAGTCGGCAATCTTGCGGAGAGGCCAAACGGTGGCTTTGGCGTCAGTCTCCCGATACCGCTCCCCACTCAGATTATAACCTTCATCCTCTGCGATCCGTGCCTTCTGTACCTCAAAGCCTAATGACAACTCTAGCACTGGATCGCCATTGCTGCGTGTTGCTTCCAGCCAAGAGCCAAGCTCGGCCTTCACCTGCGCCAATTGGCTACCTTTCATCGCCCGGCGCTGCGCGCCGAGGCCAAAGCCGTCATTCTCGATTTTGAAGAAGGCAATGCTGTCGCTAATCTTAGCCACCTTACGATCTAGGATCAGGATTGACGTCTTCACCCCCGAATAGGGATTGAAGACGCCAGCAGGCAGCGAGATTACAGCGACGAGATATTTGTCCACCAGCATTCGGCGCAGGTCGCAATAGGCGCTCTGGCTCTGGAAGATAATCCCTTCGGGCACCACGATGGCGGCGCGACCACTGGGCGTCAGATGCTCTGCAATATAATCGACGAACAGCACTTCGCTGCGCTTGGACGGCACCCCGAAGCGGTTGTGCGGCTTGATCCCGCCCTTTGGAGACATGAAGGGCGGATTGGCGAGGATGACGTCCGCAGTCTGCCCCCATTTGTCTTCGCTGGTCAGCGTGTCATATTCCTCCACCTTCGGATCAGCAAAACCATGCAGGTAAAGGTTGACGAGGGAGAGCCGGACCATGTCCGGCGAAATGTCATAACCTTTGATCTGGTTCGCCAACCGTTGCCGGTCTTCGGGCGTCAGCAGATCGCCGGAAAAGCGCAGCGGGCTTTCAAGCGCAGCCTCCGCGGCGTCCACCTCTGCTTGTGTACTGCTGGCGCGATCCGCGTCGGTCGAATTGGCTTTGAGGATATGCTTGTAGGAGGAGATCAGGAACCCGGCGGTACCGCAGGCCGGATCAAGGATCACTTCTTCCTTTTTGGGATCAATGATCTCCACCATGAAATCGATGATGTGACGCGGGGTGCGGAACTGGCCAGCATCGCCCTGGCTGCCCAGCACCGAAAGCAGATATTCAAAGGCATCGCCCAGCCGCTCGCTATGGTCATAGCTGAAGCCGTTGATCTCCCGCAGGAAGCTGCGCAGCGTTTCAGGGTCGCGATAGGGCAGATAGGCATTGCGAAAGATGGACCGGAACAGTTCTGGGATGTCCGGGTTCTGGACCATCTTGGTCAGCGCCTCGGTATAGGTGTTGAGCATTTCCTGCCCGCCAACGCTCGGCGCAACCAGCTTCGCCCAGGCATAGCGCTCATATTCGCCGGTGAAGAATTTGCGGGCGAAGCCCATCTCCTCGGCTTCCAGGTCCATGTCGTCCATGAACTTGTAGATCAGGGCGATCGTGATCTGTTCGACCTGACTTTTGGGATCGGGCACCTTGCCAACTAGAATGTCCCGGCAGGTGTTGATGCGGCGCTTCGTTTCGGTGTCTAACATTGAGGGCCTTTAGGGCAGGAAGCGGTTCAGCGACACATAGTCTTTGATGTATTCCGGGATGCGCGAGACCCATTCCTTCGGCACGGCCTTGAGGTCCTTCATGCCAAAGATCGGGTTGACGTTGAGGTCGGCAACCTTGCCCTCATCAATGATCCGGCGGACATTCCCATCCTTGATATAGGCTTCGAAATAATAGCGCATCTGGGCGATGCGATCGGCCTGTTCGGGTTTCTGGTCGAGCAGGAATTTCTGAAATTCCTCGTCGATCAGCTCATCCTTCGACTTGAACCGCGGGATGTAGCCGAACGCCTTTTCGATCAGCTCGCGGACGCTGAGACGGCGATCGAGACCGGCGGCGCGGCGAAGTTTGTCGAGGTTGAAAAATTCGTCGGGCTTGTCAAACAGCACCTCCACCACCCGGCGGACGGCCGCTTCCCAATTCTGTTGCTCAACCATTGCAGCGAGCGCGCTGTCCTGACGGACCAGATCCTCGAATCTCTGGAACAGCTCGCGATCGACACGCATCCCTTCCGGCCCAATCTGCTGCTCTTTCTGGCTGGCGATCGCATCGGGCTGAAAGGTTTCAAAGCCGCCGAATGTGCGGACCGGGGTCTGGACGGTTGAGATCAGCGGTTGAGCGCCGATTTTGGGAAGCTTCAGCTCTTCGTCATATTTGTATTTCTCCTCGAAAAATTCGCAGTTCGCGAAAAAGTCGAACAGGCGGAATTCGGTCTTTTGCAGGTCAGCAAGCTCGGCCTTGCGGACCGGATCACGCATTTCCTCAGCGAAGCCGTGTTTGCGGGTACCGCGCCCCTTCATCTGAACGAAATCAGAGGGGCCAAAGATCGGACGCATCATCGCCAGATTGAGGATATCGGGGCAATCATAGCCGGTCGTCATCATGCCGACGGTCACGCAAACACGCGCCTTGCTGGTGACGTAGCTCTCATCAACATGGCCGCGCCCGCCGAGATTGTTGTTGGCGAACTGGACGGTCATCTGTTGGGAGCCGGGCACCTCGCTCGTCACCTGCATGGCGAAGTCTGATTGATATCGTCCTGGCCAAATCGCTTCAGCCAATTCGTTCAGGATCTGCGCAATTTTGGTCGCATGATTTTGGCTGACGGCGAACACAATCGCCTTGCCGAATTCGCCGGTTACCGGATCACGCAGGCCGTGCTTCAAAAACGTTTCGCAGAAAACGTCATTGGTCGCGTCGGCGAAAAACTTCTTTTCGAAATCGCGGCCGCCGAACGCCTCCTTCACCTCATTGCCGTCGTCGTCGGTCGTTTCGACCACATAGCCTTCGTCCGACAACAGCTGGGTGGTAATTTCGGTCCGGGCATCGACAACATAGGGGTTGATCAGAAATCCTTCGCGGACGCCGTCGAGCAATGAATAACGGAAGGTGGGATCGCCGCTCTCACAGCCAAAGATGCGATAGGTATCCAACATCATGCGGCGTTCGGTGTCTCGCGGATCGCGGGCGCCGCTGGCGCTGTTTTTGGATTTTTTGAGGTAATCCTTGGGCGTTGCGGTCAAACCGAGCTTGTAGCCAACAAAATATTCGAAGACCGCGCGGGCGTTGCCACCAATCGAGCGGTGCGCTTCGTCTGATATGACCAGATCGAAATCGGTGGGCGCAAAAAATCGACGGAATTTGTTGTTGGATAGGAGCGATTGAACGGTCGTGACGACGATGTCCGCCTTGCGCCAATCATCGCGCTGCTCCTTGTAAATCACGCAGGCGAAATCGTTTTTAAGCAGCGCCTTGAAAGCCTTCTCAGCCTGCACCTCGAGCTCGATGCGATCGACCAAGAAGAGAACCCGCCGGGCGTTGCCCGTCTTCAGGAAAAGCTTGATAATCGCGGCAGAGGTGAGCGTTTTTCCAGTGCCGGTCGCCATTTCAAATAGGAACCGGACAGCCCCCTTTTTCGCATCGCGCTGGACCGCATGCACCGCCTTCTTTTGATACTCACGGAGAAAGCGGAGCTTATTCTTCTCGATGAATCCCGGTTGCTCCGCCTCATTTTTCCAGCCTGCTTCCTGGGTATAAGCAGGCATCTGGGTAAGCGCGATAAAGTCCCGCCCGACCAGTTCGCTCGCCAGCCGCTCGGCATCGGGCTGAAATTGGTGATAGTCCTTGATTGCGTCCGGGCTGGGAAACTTGCTGATGAGGCTGGGATTGCCCTGCTTCAGATCCCACAGGTAATGAATGTTGCCGTTCGACAGGATGATGAACCGTGCGTTCTGCTCGCGCGCATAACGCCGCGCCTGCTCCTTGGCGGAAAGCGGGTTCTTGCCTTCGGATTTTGCCTCAAGGACAATGAGCGGCCGACCGTCCCCGTCGAGCAGCAGAAAATCGATGAAGCCATTTTTCACGGTTTCAAAATCGTCGCCGAGGTCATCGATTTGCTTCTCGGTGATCTTGGTGTTCGGTTCGAGGACGATGTTTGCAGGGCCGGAATCATCGTCAAAAAAGCGCCAGCCGGCTTCCTCCAGAAGCCGATTGATCTTGATCCGAGCCGTTGCTTCCTTTGCCTTCAAAACAGCTCTGCCCGACCTTTTCCCCGATTTGGCAGTGTATTGACTGCGGCTAGGCTGATGGCAAGCGGGCCGAATTTACCTCGACGAGTTATGCCCAGCCATGCGGATGACCTTTTATGGCGCATCTGGTGACGCACAATAGCCGTCAAGCACGGCATCTTGATCTGATTATCCGTTTTCACTGCTGCCGCCTGAATTTCGCAACTGTTGACAGAAGCTTTCAGCATCAACCGAAAATATGGTTATAGCGACACCTCGACGCCCATGTTGAGGTTAGTCGACGAAACGTCACGCCAAACCTAAAAGCTGGCATAGCCTGGCTCGTCGATACAGATAGCCAAATCACGAAGCCACATTCTAATTGCGCTTAACTGTACAGTCGCCTGCTCCCAAAGCTTGGCAGTTGCCAGTCGCTTAACCCGATCCCGTTCATCCAGCATTTTGTTGAGCTCTCTCACGGTCTCATGAGCGCGCGCACCCTTGATCGCCCCTCGCTTTATCAATCCACGCGACATCGCTTGCTTGGATACTCCAAGTGCACGCGCAATGGATATACCGCTCTGATACCCAAGCTCATACTGATCTACAGCATAGGCCCATTCACTTGGGGTGAGGCGACGGTTCAAGCGGTTTAGATTGTCGATTTTAGTCATTTGAAATTATAGCATAAAACTCGCATTTTGACGTCTTGAAACTATGCCGATCGACAAACGTCAATCTTGGCGGTGTCAAGCAGTGCCTGATTAGAGAATACGGTATAACATGATGTATTATTTATGTTTTCCTTATTGTCGGTGAATCTCACTGCCAATGCGGATGGTCCTCTTCAAACTGGGTTATCGTCAAGAAACGGCAACTTGCCCAAGATGCGCCAGAGGCCCATTGCATCACGCCAGCACGCCCATTGCTTCATCGGAATAGGCGATCTGAAATCTACCCGCTGGCGCCCCCGATAGCCAATCGTCGTAATCCTCCGGCGCCAGAATAACGGGCATCGCTTTGGGGTGGATCGCGCCCACCGTGTCGTTCGGTGCGCAGGTCAGGAATGCAAAATGGGCACCCTCACTGGTCGGCTTCCACAGCCCAGCGAAATCGAAGCCCGGCGCTTCTCCATCGGCCATCCCAAACCAGGTCTCACCGCGTTTACCCTTGGTCGGATCAGGCTCTGCAAATGCCGTCACCGGCACCAGGCATCGATGCTCGGCCTTCCCAATCCAACCCCGCCATAGCGAAACCTTCAGATTGCGCGCGTTCGTCCAATAGGTGGTGATCATCTTCGAGGCATCGCGCTTGCCGGGGCGGCTGGTCGGGAAGCCCCACCGCATGGTTTCGGCAACAAGTGCGCCATCTACGCTTCTGACGACAGGCCCATATGACCCCGGCCACATATCGGCTTGATTGGACGCCGGCAGCACGACTTTGTCCTTCAAATCGCGGAGCAGTTCGCGCCATTCGTTTGGGTGTTTTTAGTGGATGCACATGAACGCCCTCTCAGGCCACCTCACAGCCCCGCTACGCGGCAATCATGGGCCCTGCGGTCGCCGGTGCCAGATGTATCAATCTTTACGTGGCGGGGCTTAAACTGGCCGATGCCGGATGGCAGCTTCCTAAGCTTTCAGAGTAGAACGAATGCCAATTCAGGTTCATTAATCTGCTTCCCCAATTTACCAAGCGCGCCCGCAACTGTCCTGTTGCATTGTTGGACGTCGTTCGCTTTCTGTTCTGCATGGGCCAGAAAATCGACCGAGCCACATTCTTGGCACTAGCCGCACTGTATCGGGTTGCTGAGCAATCGACCTCTGCCAGCACCTGTCCCAACATTGCGCTACGGGCGATCCTGGCCGGGCTGCACGCAAGATGCGGCGGCGATCGGGATTGCTATGACGCCTTCTGGAAATCTGCCACGATGCCGATCAGCGATGCCTACAGCGTGAGCATCGGAGATTACCAACGCCGCACTGCCTGCATTACCGCCTGGAACCAGATCGTTCGCCAGCTCGGGATAATTGCCGATATGGAGTTTCAGGCCGCCATCTATAGAAGCGCGAGGGGCAAATGAAACGGGGCCGACGTCTGCTCTTGGGGGCGAGGTGTCGGTAGCTGTCGTTCTGTTTGACAAGAACCGGCCGACCGCTGTCGCCCCATAAGTCGCCATTTAGTGCAGGTTGATGACTCCCCGAAACCGGCCGTTGCTTGAGGTAGCTCGCTGCGGCAGGAGCTGGGCCGACTCCCGTCCGGCAGGTTGCAGGTGACCTGATACGAGAAGCGGAAGTTCGTTCTCAACGTTACGAGGCCGCCAATGCCAGCGTACATCCGTGCGGGTTGCCGTTAATTGTAGGCTCCACATCGCGACCGTCACCGAACTAGCCTCGCTGAGGTGCCGGACAAGGAGCGCGATCAGGGGGCGGAATGGCGTTCGCTCAATCGCTGACGGACGAGGTCCGCCCGTGATCGGTCTCAAGTCGAGCCTGAAGTGTGCACGTTGATGCTGCCAAGGGCGGATTTTGGCAGGACGTCCAGCCGCAAATGGGCGCGACTGCCCTGACCGCCGTCGATGATGAGCAGGCGGATGATGTCGCCGAGCACCGAATGCGGCCGCACCGCGGCCCAAATCGACCGCCTCAAATCCAAGATCACCGGCAAGAGCTGCCACTTCCCTCTTGGCTTCGGCATCGTCGCCCGCGCGAAAATCTGCGCGCGAGCGTCGCACAGTGCGCTTGGTTCGGCGTCGAAGCTCTCCATCGCCAACGTGTTGAACGCGTTCGCAACGCGCGCACCGGTGCATTTGCCTACAGGCGCTCTGCCGCTCGCGCGTCCTGTCGCGGCGAAAGTCCAGCGAGGAGCAAGCCGCATCGCCCCGCCATCCTCCCCGTCAAGATGACCCGGCGAAGATGCGCCGCCTTGCCGCTTCTCAATGCGTCGGATCGGATCCGTGGGCGAAGATGCGCAACCGGGCATTGGCCCGCCCGCATGCCGTGGTCAGGCTGTCGATATACATCAGCAGCTGGCGGGTGCGGTTGCTGGGGTCGCCGTTGAGCGCCCTGGTCCGCGCCAGATCGATGTCGATCAGACGCCCGGCGACCAGCCAGACCTCCTTGTTGATCCGACGGTCGCGCAAGGCGGCGCGCACCTTGTCGGCGATTGCGTCGGGCGCAATATTGTCCCGGTTGCGAAAAACTCGGATCGAGCCCGGCCCGGCGAACGGAATGCTCGTCTTGTTGGCGGTATAGGCCCGCG
The DNA here is from genome assembly GCA_964631905.1 of uncultured Stakelama sp. Classification (GTDB taxonomy): domain Bacteria; phylum Pseudomonadota; class Alphaproteobacteria; order Sphingomonadales; family Sphingomonadaceae; genus Sphingomonas. The sequence continues at coordinate 3,702 of CAZWAL010000059.1, read as the reverse complement.
ACCAGCGGTCGTCTTCAATCTGCGGCGACGATGTCAGGAAAAAGCCGAGCGACGCCGCGACTTGCCGGCCGACCTCCTGGATCTCGGTGACGGCGGCGCCGTTGCCGCCCTTGTCTGATGCAATCGCCTTGGCATGGAGTAGGACCACGGTCTGGTCCGATACCAGGATGAAGTCGGCCATTTCCTGGCCATCGTCGTCGAGCAGCACCAGTGGGAATGGGTGCAGCGCTTGTGAATAGGCATCGGGACCCGGCACGCCCGCATCGAGATAGGCGCGGGTCAGGCCGAAGATGGAGTTGGACTGCCATGTCGCGATGTCTCCCGCTGCCCAGGCCGCCTCGCCTTTTTCAAGGAACGTGTTCTTGAGCGCAGGCACGATTGCAGCCCCGTCCAGGGCAGGCACCCGGCCGTCGACGACCAGGTCGCGTGCTTTCACCCATTTGCCGTGCATGTAGACCTTGTCGGTCTCGTCGGTGAGGATCCGGAAGGCCTGATCGCTATTGATGCGCTCGGTCAAGGTCATCACGGTGCCCGAGCGCGACAGCTTCAATGCGACACTGGCATTCAGGGCCTCGCTGGCGATCGCATAGCGGCCCGATTTCTTGTCGAAGCTGATCGTGCAGTCGAGTGGGGTGCCGTCGACCAGGCTGACCCGAAATGCGCCCGCGGTGATCTCGGCGCAAAGGTCGGCAATCGGGGGCGTGACCACGAGCGGCGCCTCGCCGTCCTGATCCGCGACGAACGCCCCGAAATCGTCAAGCGGCTGCAAGTCCAGCAGGATGTTGCGTGGCTTCGCCGCCGCGTCGAGGTCGGGGGTTGCGAGCTGGGCGAAGCGCTCGAAGACGCGGTTCGCTTTCGCGGCGCTGTTCAATTCGGCGTCGATCGCCGTCACCCAAGCGACATAGTCGTCGATTGGCACCCGTCGGACCGTCGCCTCCGACAGCTTGGAGCGCGTCAGGCCGAGATAGCGCGGCGTGGTGCCGACATAGCCAGCGACATTGGTCGGCAGCAGCACCGCATCGAGGAGATCGGTGAACGTGTCCTCGAAGGATGCCGTGCTGGTAGTCATGGTCCGGATCGCACGGTCGGACATGTCGAGCGAGCTGGCCGCAAGCTTGGTGATCCGCACTTTGTGGCTCTGGGTGCTCGGCGCGAACAGGCGCACCAACTCGGCGCGGTCGAGACGCATCACGCCGACCTTTTTCACGTCGAACGGAACGCCATCTGTGTCGAACACGAAGAGGCGATCCCCCGCCCGGACGATCAGGGTCAGGCCAAAGCGCCATTCGGTGACGAAATGGCGGGCGAGATACGGGCTTTCATCGACCGTGAAATAGGTCCAGCCCCAGACATTGGCGGAGCAATTGGCGATCGGCTGGACGACGAAGCGGTTGCACGCCAGAATGCCCTCATAGGCCTCTGCGCGCAGCGTGGCATCGTCAAACCCGGCACCGATATCGAAGATTGCGGCGCGGCGGGGAACGACGACATCGCCACGATCGAGTACCAGATCGACCGGCAGACGCTCGCGAAAGCGACCATCGACATATTGGCGCTCAGGCATGTGCGGGATGATCTTTGCCGGCAGATAGGCTTCGCCTGGAATGATGCTGTCGATATGGCCTTCACCGGCTGCCTCAAAGGACAGGAATTGCGCCCAGCTGGCCTCCAGCCGTGCGAGATTGTCGGTGTTGCGCGCGAAGACCGTCGCGGTCTGCTGCTCGACACGCGCCGGATCGGTCGAGCGCAGCACGCGCCCGATCTGCTGGACCAGTTGCCGGTCATTGGTGAAGTCGTCGAGCAGGGCGACCGCGACGAAACTGGCGTCATCGATACCCTCGAGCAATTTGGTCTGATGGAGCCAATAGACCGCATCGGGAGATGCAGCCTGGGCCATTTTAACGGTCGGATAGCGGCCCGCATGTGCGGCTCGCTTCTTGGCGTCGCGCGCCTGTTCGTGGATGAGAACGGCATCCTGTCCGCCCGTGCCTGCCAGCAGCGGCTGCAAAGCGGCGAGCGCGCTCCAGGAGCCGCCGCGCACGATGATCTTCGATCCCGCGGGCCTGGCCGCCAGCAGAGGCCCGGCCGCGGCCTGAAGCGCTGCCGCAAACGCCGCGATCGCGGCATCGTCCTGTGCTGTCAGCGGCTGGTCGCCGTCGCGCTCGCTGGCATCGATTGCGGCTGCGCTTCCGGCCGCGGCGCCGAGCTCGGCGAACGCAATGTCGCGCACGATGTTCGCCTCGGCCGCGCGCTGGAACGGCAGATTATAGGCATAGGCCCCGCGCACGGAGAACAGCTTATAATCGTTGCGGAAGGGCGTCGCGCTCAAGAGCAATGTCGGCCGGGCCAGAATGCGCACGCTGCGGCTCCAGGACGGCGCTGGCTCATAATGCCCCTCATCGACAAGGATGAGATCGAATGTGCGGAGCAGCGCCAGCATGTCGTCGAGCCGGGCCAGCTCGGTCCGCTCGTCCGCGCCGAGCCCGGCGTCCTTGCGCGCGAGCCGGTCGCGGTTGCTGCGGATCTTGTCGAGCGCCTGGAGCGTGCCGACCAAGATCAGGCGGTCGGCGGCGGCGGCCTGATCGCAGATCAGCCGGGTGCGCGCGGCATTGGGCAAGAGTAACTGGATGGTCGCTGCCTCCACGCCAAGTCCATCCCAGCTTTTGCCCTTGGCGGGTGCCAGCCCCATATTGTGCCAGAAGCGCCGCTGGATATCGGCGAGCATCTGCTGCACCAGCCCTTCGCGCGGCGTGAGGACCAGGACCTTGCGGGTTTTGGGCAGGCACCGCGCCACGACAGCGACGACGCCGGATTTGCCCGTGCCCGTCGGCATCTTGATGAGGCCCGCCTCGGGCGTGCCCATCGAGCCGATAATGCGGCCATAAGCAGCACAAAAGGCGATGGCCTGTTTCTTATGGTCCCACAGCGTAAGGCTGCCATCGGCTCCCGACCAGACCGGCAAGGCTTCGAGCGCGGCGACATCCTGGTTATACCCGCGCCTGTCGAGCTTATCGCCCGCAGCGACGACAAATGTCGTGTGCGCGCCATGATAAGCTAAACCCGCCACATCTCCCCCTTTGTTAATGCCGCCCTCTAGCCGGATAGCCTAAACCCGCCAGTCGGTAACCGCCAATTCCGTTCGGTCCGATCCGGACGGCGATTTTCGTGCAAGCCGGAGATCCGCTCCAGGGATGGCGCGACCGGCAGTACGTCCCGATCCATTGCAAGGCCCTAGTAAAACCCAGCAAGAAGCCAGGGCCCGCTGAGGCGGCGCGATCCATTCGCGAAATCAAATATCTTACAGGCCCTGGAAAAGTCGCCGCAGCGTGCTCTTCCCCGACCCGTTGAAACTGTAGACGAGGTTGTAGCGGTTGAACTGGAGGGAGGGCGAACGCGCGCCGCGGTCGGCGTTTATCCCCATTCTCTTCAGTGATCTAATGTTGGTTATGATCCCCCTCGCTGGAGTTCATGCGCTGGCATGGTCGTTGTCAACTTCCCAATTCGCAAGTCAGACGTACGGACGGCGCGTACCTCGCTCCGTAGTTCTTTGCCGATCGATCAAGACAATAGCGTCCGGTCGGGGCAACCGTCTTCCGCCCGACGAACGACAGCTCTTGGGGTGATCGGCGAGTCATCTGAACGGCTGCAATTAGGGCGTATTCTGTTGAAAAAGGCCTAGTTGGCGTCGATTGAGCTGGCCGA
>CAZWAL010000058.1:0-13467 GCA_964631905.1 uncultured Stakelama sp. | reverse complement strand
TTTCGAGCACAGTAGCCACTGACCAATCTCCAGGCATGAATCGAGGCACCGGAAATCGCCGGTGGCCATGACGCTCCCCTAACCGTTGCGGACAGCGAGCGCAATCGAAACATAAAGATATCTTTATATCCGTTCGCCGAGCGTACGGAACGCTGGCTTACCAGCTGCCCGTCAGGCCGTCCCCGCCCCGCTCGCCAACAGCCGCGGATCAATCCCGGCGCCACCGAATGCTGTGCTCCACCGATGTTCGGCCTCGACGTCATAGATCAAGCCAGGCGTCGCCAGCGTGTTGAACCAGCCGTGCCGGGTCATTTCCTCATCGAGCTGGCCTGGCCCCCAGCCGGCATAGCCAAGCGCAACCGCCCAGCGCGATGGCCCCGTTCCTCCAGAAATTGCGCGAAGGACATCGATCGTCCCTGAAAGCGACCAGCGTCCGGCGACATTGATCGTGTCCTGACCACTCCAATCGTTGCTGTGCAGCACAAAGCCACGCCCTGGCTCCACCGGGCCGCCGAAATGTACCGGGGCGTCGGGCGCAGCCCCTATCGCGATATCGAACTGATCGAGAATTTCGTGCAGCCCCAGATCGTCAATTTGCGCGCCGATGCCAATTCCCATCGCGCCGTGCCCGTCATGCGCACACATCGCGATGACGGCGTGGTCGAAACGCGGATCGCTCATGCCCGGCAAAGCGAGCAGAAACTGGCCGGTCAGATAAAGCGGATCAGACATTGCCCGAGCGTACACCGAAGCGTCGGTCGGGTCCAAAACTACCTGCCGAATTTGCACGATTGGCGACACCAAGTGCCCCCGCCCAATAAATCGCGCCATTGCCCATAACCGCTTCAAACCTGGCTTCGGGTGGCCTAGATGTGCTCCAGCGACATACCAGAAGGAACAAGCGCATGACGATCAAGATCGGCGACAAGCTGCCCCAGACAATGCTGACGAAGGTAACCGACCAAGGGCCGGAGGCGATCGATACGGCGAGCTATTTCGCAGGTCGTAAGGTCGCGCTGTTTTCGGTGCCGGGGGCATTCACGCCGACCTGCTCCGCCAAGCACCTGCCCGGCTTTGTCGAAAAGGCCGATGCTTTCAAAGCAAAGGGCGTCGATGAGATTGCCTGCACCGCCGTCAACGACGCGTTTGTGCTGGGCGCGTGGAGCAAGAGCAGCGGTGCCGACAACAGCGTCACAATGCTGGCAGACGGTAATGCCGATTTTGCCAAGGCCGTCGACCTGGTGTTCGACGGTTCGAAATTCGGCATGGGTACGCGCGGCCAGCGCTACTCGATGCTCGTCGAAGATGGCGTTGTTACGCAGCTGAATGTCGAGGGGCCGGGCGAATTCCGCGTCAGTTCGGCGGAGTATATGCTCGACTCGATGTAATCGGCAGTCGTCTCGCGGAACATCCACCTCATGGCATCGTTGGTTGGCCGGACGTGATTTTCTAACCGAGGGATAATCAGCATGAACGATAACACGATTCGCGAAACGGTTGATGGCACGATCGAAGCAACCAGCACCGGCACGGGTAAGGATATCGCCGATGCCCTGCCCCGGACCGACGATCTGATGGCAGGCGCCAAGTCATTCCTCGAACGTGCGCAGGAAGTGATCGAGGACGCAGTGGAAACAACGGTTGAAGCGGTAAAGGAGCATCCGCTTGCCGCTGCCGCGATCGCCGCTGGTGTTGTCGCCGCTGCAACCGGTGCCGCCTATGGCGTTAGCGCACTGCGCAGCGACGACAAGGACGCCGCTGAAAGCTGAGAATTTCGATTGGGACCGGGCACCTGCGTAACGGTGCCCGGTTCTGTTGTTATGCTAAGCGAACCCCATCCGTATTGCCACCGTGGCACCGGTCGATTAGCGGCAAGGCATGAAGAACGCCGCCGAAATCGTCGCTGAGCTTGACCAGCTCTACACCGCCTCTGTCGATCGGCTTCGCACCGCATTGATGGCGTATCTGGCGGAGGGCACGATCCCCCCGGCGACCATGCGGACTGACGGTTCGTTTGCTTATCCCGAGATCCGCCTCACTTATCGCGGGGCCGATGCCCGCCCTACCCCCCTGCGCTCCTTCGGGCGGCTGGTATCGCCCGGCGAATATCGAATCTCCGTCACTAAACCCGCGCAATTTGCAGGCTATCTTACCGAACAGCTCGGGCTGTTGATCGAAGATTATGACGTGTCGGTCGAAGCAGGTGCCGGACGGCAGGAAATCCCCTTCCCCTATGTGCTCGATGCTGGCGCAGTGCTGTCTCTCGACGACGTGTCGGCGACAGAGCTGGCACGTCACTTCCCGGCAACCGAACTCGCCTTTATCGGTGATGAAACGGCCGACGGCCTTCTCGAAAGTCACGACGGCGTCCGCCCGCTTGCCCTTTTTGACGCGCTGCGGACCGATTTCAGCCTGGCCCGGCTGCGGCATTATACCGGCACCCCGCCCGAACATGTGCAGCGTTATGTGCTGTTCACCAATTATCACCGCTATGTCGATGAATTCGTCCGCTGGGCGGCAGCGCAGCTTGGCCCGGATGCCGACGGCAACTCCAGCAGGTTCACCGCCTTGTCGGGTGCAGGCGGCATCCTGTTCCGGCACGGCGACGATATCGAGGCGGTTCTTGCGGATACCAGCGCGTGGCGGCGGCACCAGATGCCGGCCTATCACCTGATGGCCGAAGATCGCACCGGCATCACGCTGGTCAATATCGGGGTTGGCCCGTCCAACGCGAAGACGATTTGCGATCACCTTGCGGTGGTGCGGCCCGAAGCGTGGTTGATGATCGGGCATTGCGGCGGCCTCCGCCCGAGTCAGCGGATTGGGGACTATGTGCTCGCCCATGCCTATCTGCGCGATGACCATGTGCTCGATGATGTGCTGCCGCCCGAAATTCCGGTGCCGGCGATTGCCGAGGTGCAACAGGCCTTGGCCCGCGCCGCGCAGACCGTGTCCGGCCAATCGGGCGATGAACTGAAGCGGCGGCTGCGGACGGGCACGATCGTGACGACCGACGATCGCAACTGGGAACTGCGCTATTCGAAGTCGGCGCTCCGCTTCTCGCTCAGCCGCGCCGTGGGCATCGATATGGAATCAGCGACAATCGCGGCACAGGGTTACCGCTTTCGCGTACCCTATGGCACGTTGCTGTGCGTCTCCGACAAGCCTCTTCACGGCGAGCTGAAACTCCCCGGCCAGGCCAACCGCTTTTACGAACGCGCCATCGCTGAGCATATGAAGATCGGCATCGAAGCCTGCGAAGAGTTGCGCCGCGAGGGACCCAAGCTGCACTCACGCAAGCTTCGGGCGTTCAACGAGCCGCCGTTCCGGTAAGGTGGGAAATGTGGGAGCGCGCAGACCGGCCCGCTTAAAGGCAGATTCCTTATCCTTGATCCGTTCGTGTCGGGCGAAGTCGAGACACCGTGCGCAGCGTAATTGGCTCGTTTCTCGACTTCGCTCAAAACGAACGGATGGGATTAACTCAACCCGACGCCACCTCGTTCTACGCCTTTGGCGGGTCGGCAATCATCGCAGTGAAGCTCGCTTCGGCCGCCAGCGCGCCGTCTATCATTGCCTTGCCGCTAAACTTACAGACGCTCGACCGCTTCTGCACGAATTTGACATGGAGCTTCAGCAACACGCCCGGTCCCACTGGCTTGCGGAACTTCGCATTTTCGATCGCCATGAAGTAAACGAGCTTGCCCGACCCGGCGAGACCGAGCGATTCAACCGCGAGAATGCCCGCCGCCTGCGCCAGCGCTTCCACGATCAGCACGCCAGGCATGATCGGGCGTCCCGGGAAATGCCCTTGGAAGAACCCCTCATTGATGGTCACAGCCTTGATGGCCGTAATCGACTGGTCGAGGATCAACTCCTCGACCCGGTCGACCAACAGCATTGGGTAGCGATGCGGCAGCGCCGCCATCACGCGCCCGATATCGAACGCGATCGGCGTCGCTGCCGTTTCTTCGCTGCTCACCGGGTTGGTGGCGTCGTTTTGGCAGGCTGGGGTGCAGGTGCCGCGCCCTGAGCAGGGGCCGCCGCGTTCTGCTGCGGCGGCGTGATCGACACCGTCGTCAGGATGGCGTTTACCTGCTGAAGCGCGGTGGGCGTGATGTCGTTTGCCGGATCATAGGCAAGCACCGAGCCGCGCGGGACGACCAGATCACCCTTGCGGTCCTTGCGGATCTTTTCGGTCACCGGCACCAGCTTATCGAGAATCTGATACTTGATGTACTGATCCGCATACTGGATTTCCTGGCGCAGCGCGTTGAATTCGTTCTGCGACGCGTTCAGCGTTTCGCGTGCCTGCGCGAGCGCGGTTTCGGTTGCGGGCGGCACAGTGCCGTCGGGCTTGGCCACCTTCTTGGCTGCTTCAAGCTGGGTGTTCCAGTTATTCGCCGCCGACTGCAGCTTTTCCTGGGCCGCCTTCAGGCGTGGACCGAACTTGGTTTCGAGCTGCGCATTGCCGCTCTTGCCGCCCAGGCTGTCCTTGTAGATCGCGTCGACATCAACGGTCAGTGTCTGTGCCGAAGCAGTTGTCGGTGCGATGACGCTGCCAGCGACGAGTGCGAGCGCGACAGCAGTGCTTTTGAGGAGGTTGGTCATTTAGAAGCTAGTCCCTACGTTGAAAGTGATGAGTTTATCATCGTCGCCAAACTGCTTCAGCAGCGCGCGGGCGACGTTAATGCGAAGCGGACCGAACGGCGAATTCCAGTTAACGCCGATACCGATCGTCAGACGCGGCGATGCCGAATTGCCGACGAAACGTTCGAGGAATGGCGCGGTCTGGGTGGTCGCCGCCGTGTTGATCGATGTTCCCATACAAGCACCGCCAAATGTTGCGGCGAAACCGACCGGACATGTTGTGGCCAGATTCGGATTTGTCGGATCATCACCTGGCGTCACGAACACCGGCACGGTCATCGTGCCGACGAGTGTCGTCACCGGGGTGACGAGCGGCAACACCGTCACGCGCCCTGTCGCCGGATCGACTGAGGTCGGGAACGGGGTCGAAATCGTCGGCAACGGCCGGGTCACGCCAAACAGTGCACCGAAGTCCATGAAGATCGACGGCCGGATCCCGAGTTCGCGCACGCCCGAACCAAGCGGAATCTCAAGTTCTGCGCGCCCGAGATAATAAGCCCGCCCGCCAAGCGGATCGTCGATGAACTGGTTGCGTTGGTCGTTCAGGATCTGATTGCCATCGGCATCGGTGGTATAGGACAGGCGCTGAACGCGCGGGCCCACGCCGCGAATGTCGAAGCCACGGAACTGCGGCTCACCCAGATAATAACGATCATTGATGCGGACCGCATCAATCCCCGGGCCGCGACTGCCTTCAAGCGGCTGGATATAAGCCGCTTCAAACCCGACCGAGAAGACAAAGCCAGAACCGACGTTCCAATATTTGTCGCCATCGATGCGCGTCCGCACGTAACGAACGTCACCGCCAAGGCCGGCAAAATCCTGGCTGAAGATAACCCGGTTACCTGCGGTCGGGCGCAATCGGCTGTTCAGGCTGTCATAGACCAGCGAGTAGCCGACGGATGACGTCGCGCGATTGCCGGTCGAGTCACACAGAAAACGCCCCGCCTTTAGCGGATCGCAAACACCGTTGGTGAAAAACTGCGCTTCATCCAGACCGACTTCGTCATAGGTGAGACCATAGCGTCCCGACAGCGACAGAAATTCGGTGATCGGGATGCCGGCACGGATCTGAAACCCGGTCGAAACCTGGGTGAAGGTCGTCTGGCGCTGGTTGTTGTTGAAATTGAACGAGTTGAAATCACGGCGGAAAATGTCGCCACCGACCGCGATCGTCTTGCCGAACAGATAGGGTTCGGTGAAGCCGAGTTCGATCGACCGTGAAAACTGCGAATAGCTGGCACTGGCGCGCAGTTCCTGGCCCTTGCCACGGAAGTTGCGCTGGCGGATTGAAGCTTGCAGAATGAACCGCTCAAGGCTGGAGAAACCCGCAGACAGGTTCAGTTCCCCCGTCGACCGCTCTTCGACATTGGTTTCCAGCACGACGCGGTCAGGCGCGGAGCCGGCCTTTTGCGTCACTTCCAGCTTTTCCTGGAAAAAACCGAGCGAGTTGATGCGATCCTGCGAGCGCTTCACGAGGAAGCTGTTGAACGCATCACCTTCCGCAAGGCGAAGTTCGCGGCGGATCACCTGATCCTGGGTGACCGTGTTGCCGTTAATGTCAATGCGCTCGACATAGGTGCGCTTGGCTTCCGAGATGTGGAAGTTGATCGTCATCGTCAGTTCTTCACGGTCCGGCGTGAACTCCGGGTTCACATCCGTGAAGGCGTATCCGAACAGACCAGCGGTCTGGTTGATTGCTTCAACCGAATCCTCGACCTTTTTCGCATCATACCACTGGCCCTTTTTCGCGACGAGCGATTCAGCCAGCTTCTTGTTGTCGAAATCGCGAATATCGCTGTCGACCGTCACATCACCGAATTTGTAGCGTTTTCCTTCCTGCACCACATAAGTGATGATGAAGTCCTTGCGATCGGGGGTCAGCTCCGCGACCGCAGACGTGACTTTGAACTCGACATAGCCCTCGGTCAGATAAAACTGACGCAGCTTCTGCTGATCATAGGCAAGCCGATCCTGATCATAGCTGGTGTTGGAGCTGAGGAACGTGGTCAGCCGCGCCTGTTTGGTCGCCATCTGGCCGCGCAGCTTGCCGTCGGAAAACACTTCGTTGCCGATGATGTTGATCTGGCGGACCTTCGATTTAGGCCCTTCGGAAATCTCGAACACGATGTCGACGCGGTTCTGGTCGAGCGCGACCATCTTTGGGCTGATTGAGGCGGCGAAGCGACCCTGGCGGCGATACAGCTCGATAATACGGGCGACGTCGGCGCGAACGGCCGTGCGGGTGAAAATCTGGCGCGGGGCGAGCTTGATTTCCTTCTGGATCTTGTCGCTCTTCAGCCGCTTGTTGCCTTCCAGCAGGACGCGATTGATGATCGGATTTTCGCGGATTTTGAGGACGATATCGCCGGTCTGCGCCCCATTGATCGTCACATCGGCAAACAAATCGCTGTTCAACAGATCCTTGATGGCCTGATCGAGCGATTCGTTGTTGAACGCCTGGCCGATCCGAAGCTTGGTGTAGGACAGCACCGTATCGGATTCGATGCGCTGCGAACCCTCGACGCGGAGAGACTTGATGACCTTGACCGGCGCATCGGGCGCTACCGCAGGCGCATCAGCGACCACGCGGGTTGGCGTTTGGGCCATCGCGGTGCCGGGCAATGTCGACAGCATCGTGCCGGCCAGCAACATCGCGACCGCACGCACACCGAATTTGGTAACCTTGGTCGCTGTCACTATTTCACCCCAAACCGATATGTCTGCATCGCGGATTACTCCGCCCTGCCCGAAGCGGATCAGCCAATCAACCCGGCCAGCCGATTCCCCAATTGAGTCCACAGCCCGAAGCTGCCCAGATCGTTGAAGGTTACCAGCACCATCAGTGCCAGTACCGCCGCCAATCCGCCGCGAAACGCCCATTCCTGCACCTGCGCTTCCAGCGGCCGACGGCGGATCGCCTCGATCGCGTAAAACAGCAAATGCCCACCGTCCAACACCGGCACTGGCAAAAGGTTAATGAATCCCAGATTAATGGAAACCAGTGCTATGAGGAAGACGAAGGACGCGGTCCCCATCGCCATCTGCTCGCCGGATACCTTCGCAATGCTCAGCGGGCCGCCAAGTTCCTTTACCGACCGCCGTCCCGAAATGATCTGGCCGATCACATCGCCCATCATCCGCAGGATATTGCCGGTCTGGCGGATCGCGACCCCCGGGGCTTCCAGCACCCCGACGGGCACCAGCGCGGCCGTGGTGCGGCCGATCCCCATCCGTCCGATCTTGGGTTCATTGCCGAACCGATCACGCTCGACATGGGTGCCCACGGTCAGGTCGATCGCCTGCGGGGCATCGCCACGAATGAAATCGACGCGAACTTGCTGACCCGGCCTGATCTGAACGAAGCGGATCATATCTTCAAAACTGTCGACGCTGCGGCCGCCCAGCGCGACGATGCGGTCACCGGGCTTGAGGCCCGCTGCCTGTGCAGGACTACCGGCCTCGATCGAGCCGACGACGGCAGGCGTACGCAATTCACCAAAGCTAAGCGCAAAACCCATCAGGATCGCAATGGCGACAAGGAAATTGGTGACCGGCCCGGCCGCGACGATAATCGCGCGCTGCCAGATGGGTTTCGCCTGAAAGGTGCGCTCGCGTTCCTCGGCGGGCAGGGCGAGCCATTCAGGATCGGGCTTGCTCGACGCATCCATATCGCCCGCGAACTTCACATAACCGCCAAGCGGCAGCCAGCCGAACTTCCACCGCGTACCGCGCTTGTCAGTGACGCCGAAGATCTCGCGGCCGAAGCCGATCGAAAATTCGTCGGCCTTCACCCCGAACACCCGGCCCGCCAGATAATGGCCAAGCTCATGAACGAACACCAACGGCCCGATCACCAGGATGAATGCCATTGCGGTATAGAAAAAGCCCGGAGTCTGGATCAAGCGACGCAATCCTTTACACGCGCACCGGCAAGCCTTCGCGCCTCAGCGTCAACCACCAACACCGCCTCTACAGTATCGGGGGCCGCCGGGTCGTAACGATCAAGCGTATCCTCGACGATTGCGGCAATTTCGAGGAAGCCGATCCGACGATCGAGAAAAGCGGCCACGGCGACTTCATTGGCCGCGTTCAAGATCGCTGGCCGGGCACCACCTGCCTCCAACGCTTCGCGCGCGAGACGAAGCGCGGGAAAGCGCACCGGATCAGGCGCTTCGAAATCGAGCCTGCCAATCGATACCAGGTCGAGCGGGGGCATCGGCGCGGCCATCCGGTCGGGCCAGGCCAGGCAATAGGCAATCGGCGTGCGCATATCCGGCGGCCCCAATTGGGCCAGCACCGATCCGTCTACATATTCAACCATCGAGTGAATCACCGACTGGCGGTGCACGATGATTTCAAGCTGGTGATTGGCAACCGGGAACAGCCGCGCCGCCTCAATCAGCTCAAGACCTTTGTTCATCAACGTCGCCGAATCGACCGAAATCTTCGCGCCCATCGACCAGTTGGGATGCGCCACCGCCTGCTCAAGCGTCATATGCCGCATTTCCTCGAGCGACTTGTCGCGGAACGGGCCGCCGCTGGCGGTCAGGATGATGCGGCGCACGCGGTGCGGCCGGGCGGCATCGAAACACTGGAAGATCGCATTATGCTCGGAATCGGCGGGTAAAAGCGTCGCGCCGTGCTTCGCCGCCGCGGCCAGAATGACATCCCCCGCCGAAACCAGCGGTTCCTTGTTGGCAAGGATGATCGTGCCGCCCTGCTCGATCGCTGCGAGCACGGGCTCCAGCCCTGCACAGCCCACAATGGCAGCCATCGTGACGTCAGCGCCCATCCCGGCAGCCTCGCACAGCGCCTGCGCACCCGCTGCGGTCTCGATTCCCGTTCCCGCCAGCGCAGCCCGCAAATCGGGCAGGCACCCCTCGTCCGCCACCACCGCGCGCCGGGCATTGGTGCGGATCGCCGCAATCGCGAGCTTGTCGACATCGCAATTGGCGGTCAGCGCCAGCACCTGAAAATTCTCGGGTTCGCGCTCGATCAGATCGAGCGTCGAGGTGCCGATCGACCCCGTCGCCCCCAGAATCGTTACCGTCTTCATGTCGTCAGCCCCTGTAACCAGCCGGGTAACAACCCGGACGCCATGTTTCTTATTTCGGGCAGCATCACCAGAAAAGCCGCGATCGGCGCTACCGGCATCAACCCGTCGAGCCGATCCATCAGCCCGCCATGCCCGGGCAGAATCGTGCCGCTATCCTTCACGCCGGCCTGCCGCTTCAGCCAGCTTTCATACAGATCGCCGGCCTGGGCGACCACCGCGAGTGCGGGCGTGGCCAACGTCAGCCGCCAGGGCAAACCCCAGCCGATATGCAGCACCGCCGCAAACAGGCCCGCCGCAATGATCCCGCCGACAAACCCTGCCCACGTCTTGTTCGGGCTGATTAACGGCGCAAGCCGTGGTCCGCCAAATGCCCGGCCGACGAAAAACGCGCCGATGTCGCACATCCACACCAGCGCCATTGCCCATAAAGTAAACAACAGGCCGTCGGGCTGTTTGCGGATCAGCAGCAGCGCGAGTACCGGCAGCGCCGTATAAACGATCCCGATCGCAAGGATTGACCGCCGGGTGCTGACCATCGTGAAGACCGCAGCGGCGGCAATCAGCCCCAGCGCGAAAAATTGCGGTCCGGCGGCAAGCGGGCACATGATCGCAAGCGGCACCGATACCGTGAACAACATCATCCGTCGGGTCGCCGCATCGGCGCCTGCCAGATTGGCCCATTCGCTCAGCAGGCCGATCCCGACAATCACCGTGACCAGCCAAAACGCGAACCCACCCACCCACAATATGGCGAGTGCAAAGCCAACCATGCACAGGCCCACCACGGTGCGGGTACCGAGTTCCTTGCGCCGATCGATCGGGTTGCCCGCCGTCACAAGCCCCCGAAGCGACGCTGACGTCGCCCAAACGACGCCACAGCCTCTGCGAGCGCGGCTTCATCGAAATCGGGCCATAATGTGTCGACGAAATGCAGCTCGGCATAGGCTGCCTGCCACAGCAGGAAATTGGAGAGCCGGTGCTCGCCGGAGGTGCGGATCATCAGGTCGAGCGGCGGCAGATCGCTGGTATCGAGCTGCCGCTCGATCGCCGCTTCGTCGATAGCGCTCACGTCGATCTTACCGTCAATCGCCTGCCGCGCGAGATCGCGCGCGGCGGCGGCCAGTTCGGCGTGCGACCCATAATTCAGCGCAATCACCAGAATCGGCCCGTCATTGACCGCGGTCCGCGCCAGCGCATCATCGACCAGTGCGACGATATCCGCCGAAAAACGGCGATAATTGCCGATGACGCGCAGCCGCACATTCTCGCGCACCATTTCATCGAGATCGCTGCGGATGAAGATCCGCAACAACCCCATCAGATCGCCGATTTCCTCATCAGGTCGCCGCCAGTTCTCAGACGAAAAGGCATAGAGCGTCAGCGCCTCGATCCCCAGCGTGCGCGCCGCGCGGGTCACCCGGCGAACCGCCTCCACACCGGCACGATGCCCGGCAATCCGAGGCAGAAAGCGCTGCTTCGCCCAGCGGCCATTGCCATCCATGATGATCGCGACATGGCGCGGCAAGGCACCTGCCCCGACGTCCGTATCCGGTGCCTTGGCGGGCAGCGGCATCACTTGCCGAGGATTTCCTTTTCCTTGGCGCTGGCGGCGGCATCGATATCGGCGATGGTCGCGTCCGTCAGCTTCTGCACCTCGGTCTCGTGGCGCTTGCGCTCGTCTTCGCTGATCAGATTCTTCTTTTCGTCGGCCTTCAGGCTTTCCATGCCGTCGCGACGTACGTTGCGGGCGGCGATGCGTGCCTTTTCGGCATATTGCCCCGCCAGCTTCGCCAGCTCCTTGCGGCGTTCCTCGGTCAGATCGGGGATCGGGATACGCAGTGTCGTGCCATCGACGATCGGGTTCAGGCCGAGCCCCGCAGAACGGATCGCCTTGTCACACGGCCCGACATTGCTCTTGTCCCACACCTGCACAGACAGCAGCCGCGATTCAGGCGCGGATACCGTCGCGACCTGGTTCAGCGGCATGTGCGATCCGTACACCTCGACCGTCACGGGATCGAGCAGCGAGGTACTCGCGCGACCGGTCCGCAGGCCGATCAAGTCGCCCTTCAGTGCTTCGACGCTACCGGCCATCCGGCGCTCAAGATCGGCCTTGTCATAAGCGGCCATGTCAGTTCTCCGTATACTCGGTCTGGTTATTGACGATCGTCGACGTGCCCTCACCCGCCAGTACCCGGGCAAGATTGCCGGTTTCGCGAATGTTGAACACGACGATCGGAATATCATTGTCGCGGCAAAGCGCCACCGCGCTGGCATCCATCACCTTCAGATCGTCCGACAGCACGCGGGAAAAGGTAAGCTGTTCGTAGCGAACGGCTTTGGGATCGATCTTGGGATCGGCATTATACACGCCGTCAACGCTGGTGCCCTTGAACAGCGCGTCGCAGCGCATTTCGGCGGCGCGCAGCGCGGCTCCTGAATCGGTGGTGAAATAGGGGCTGCCGGTGCCCGCCGCGAAGATGACGACGCGGTTCTTTTCGAGATGCCGCTCGGCACGGCGGCGAATATAGGGTTCGCACACGCTCGCCATCGGGATCGCCGACTGCACTCGCGTCTCCACGCCGAGATTCTCGAGCGCATCCTGCATGGCCAGTGCGTTCATCACCGTGGCGAGCATACCCATATAATCGGCGGTCGCGCGGTCCATGCCCTTGGCCGCCCCCGCCATCCCGCGGAAGATATTGCCCCCGCCAATGACGAGGCAGAGTTCGAACCCGGCATCCTTGGCTTGCTTCACTTCACCAGCAACGCGCGCCACGGTCGCGGGGTCGATTCCGAAATTCTGATCGCCCATCGCTGCCTCTCCGGACAGTTTAAGCAGGATGCGCTTGAATGGGGGTTTGGTCATGGGTCCAACTTGCGCTTGGGCGGGGAAGCGGCGCGACCTTAGTAGGCCCCTCCCACTGTGCCAAGCACTCATCCCGCAAAGGGGGTGTCCATTTGCGGATCAGGCCGCGCTTAGAAGCAGCCGCTGATCCATCACAACGAGCAGAAAAAAAAGGGGCGCGGCGATCATCTCGCCACGCCCCTTTTGATCAATCAGTTGACGCCGGCGGCGGCAGCAACTTCAGCAGCGAAATCGCTGGCCTCGCGCTCGATGCCTTCGCCGAGCTGGAAGCGGACATAGTCCTTGAGCTCGATCGACGTACCGGCGGCCTTGGCGGCGTTTGCGACGACGTCCGAAATCTTGGTCTTGCCGTCCATCACCAGCAGCTGGCTGACAAGGGCGTTTTCCTTGCGATACTTCGCGATCGCCCCATCGACCATTTTGGCGACGATATCAGCGGGCTTGCCGCTCTCTGCGGCCTTTTCGGTCGCAATCGCGCGCTCACGCTCGACGACGTCAGGATCAAGGCCATCCTCATGCAGCGCCAGCGGGAAGGCAGCCGCGATGTGCATCGCGATCTGCTTGCCCAGCGGGACGAGCACGTCTTCACCCGCGGTGCTTTCCAGCGCGACGAGCACGCCGATCTTGCCCAGACCCGGAGCCGCCGCATTGTGGACGTAAGGCACCACAGCGCCGCTCGTCACTTCGAGACGCTTGGCACGACGCAGATTCTGGTTCTCGCCAATCGTCGCGATGTTGTTGGTCAGCACTTCCTCGACGGTCTTGCCGCCCAGATGCGCTGCCTTGATCACCGCAAGATCATCGCCGAGTTCGAGCGCGACCGAGGTCACGTCACGTACGAAGGTCTGGAACTGCTCGTTCTTGGCGACGAAATCGGTCTCGGAATTCACTT
>CAZWAL010000057.1:0-13539 GCA_964631905.1 uncultured Stakelama sp. | reverse complement strand
TCCACTGCAAGACTTGTGACATCAAGGACCCGACTCAGAACATCAACTGGGTCGTACCAGAAGGCGGCGGAGGGCCAACCTATCCCAATATGTAAGCGCCTGTTGGTGAAGGGTATCGCCGCACTCGCCCTGTCGCTGGCGGTGCCGTCCGTGCCGGCGTACGCCGAAAGCAATCCTGAGGATCTCGCGGCTTATGTCCGCGCGCGGGCGGCGGATGCCGATGGCAATGCCGTGGCGGCGACCAATGGCTACGCAGCCGCACTGTCGACCACGCCGGATAATGCCGTGATCGCGCTTCGGGCCTATCGCGCGGCGGTGACGGCAGGCGATTTTGCGGTGGTGACGACGGCGCGTCAGGTGCTCGAACGCGCGAACCTTGCGCCAGCCGATGCGGCATTGCTGGCGCTGGCAGAGGCGGCTCGCGTTAACGACGTTGCAGGTACGCGGGCCGCGGTTGATCGGATAAAGGCCGGGCCGCTCGATTTTCTGGCGCCCGCATTTCGAGCTTGGGCGGCAATTGATGATCCCGTAGCGGCACTTGCCGCACTTGATACCGGCGGCACCAACCCGATTGAACGGCGCTACGCTCAGGAAAGTCGGGCCCTGTTGCTTATCGCGACCGGCAAGATCGATCAGGGGACCGATCTCGTCAGGGTGCTGCTGGGGGCCGATCGCGCGAGCATCGACCTGCGGATCGCAGCGGCGCAGTTGCTTGCTGCGCGCGGGCAGGGCGGCGCTGCCCAGGCACTACTTGCCGGGCCTGACCGCGATCTGACGGCAACGCGACAGTCGTTGGGCGCTGGGCGAACCGCGACACCGGCATTTGGTATGTCCTATGTGCTCGGTCGGTTGGCGAGTGATTTGAGCGACGGCCAATCGGGCCGATTGCTGATCGTAATGGTGCGCGCTGCACTCCGCCTTGATGCTGATAATCACCGCGCCCGGCTGGTCCTGGCCGATGTGCTGGCAAGCGATGGCGATATTGCAGCCGCATTGAAGGCGCTCGACGACATTCCGCAGGCGAGCCCATTTCGCGGGATTGCCGAGGACAAGCGCATTGCGTTGCTGGCACGCGGTGGCGATGCGACTGCCGCGCTCGCAGTCGCCGCCCGCATTGCCTCGGCACCCGGTGCACGCGCTGCCGATGTGCGGCGTCATGCTGATTTGCTGGCCGATCGCGCCCAGTTCGATGCAGCGGCAATCGCGTATCGCCGGGCGATCGAGCTTGACCCCGGCGCGGCAGACTGGGTGGTTTACTTGCAGCTCGGCAGCGCGCTCGATCGCGCGGGGCGTTGGTCGAAAGCGCGGCCAATGCTCGAAAAATCGGTGGCGCTCGCCCCCGATCAGCCGGTAGCATTGAATTATCTGGGCTATGGCCTGCTCGAAAATGGCGGTGATCCGGCCACCGCGCGCAAACTGCTCGAACGCGCCAGTAACCTGCGCCCAAAGGACCTGTCGATCCTTGATTCGCTTGCCTGGGCTTATTTCCAGCAGGGCGATGTGCGGCGCGCGGTGCCGCTGCTCGAACTCGCTGCCAAGGGAGAACCCACCAACAGCACGATCAGCGAGCATCTGGGCGATGCCTATTGGCAACTCGGTCGCCGGTATGAGGCACGCTATGCCTGGAGTGCGGCTGCAGTGGTGGCGGAAGCCACGGATGCAGAGCGGCTCGCCATCAAAATCGCCAACGGCCCTGCAACGCGCTGAACCTGCCAATGATCGTCGAGCTCGCTCCCGCAAAGATCAACCTTGCGCTGCACGTGCGGCGTCGGCGCGATGATGGCTATCACGAACTCGAAACGCTGTTCGCGTTTCTGCAACATGGTGACAGGATCAGTATCGAACGAGCGGAAACATCGGCATTTTTCGTCACTGGGCCGTTCGCTGCGGGACTGGCGGCGGAGGGCGACAACCTCGTCACCCGTGCGGCACGGCGATTCGGCGATATGTTCGGCGATCCCGGGCCGCTGGCGATCGTGCTCGACAAACATTTGCCGATTGCCTCCGGCATTGGCGGTGGATCGGCAGATGCCGCAGCGACTTTGCGAGCACTGGCGCGGCTGACGGGCGTCGCGAGTGACAATGCCGGTCTGTTCACGATTGCCGAGGGGTTGGGTGCCGATGTGCCGGCCTGTCTACTGGGGCGCAGCGCCGTCGGGACTGGCAAGGGGGAGCAGCTACAGCCGGTCGCAGGGCTCTTCGATACACCGGTATTGCTGGTAAACCCCGGCGTCGCGGTATCAACCGGGCCGGTGTTCAAGGCGTGGGACGGGGTAGATCGCGGTGGCATCGGCGAGGGCGATCTGCTTGCGCGGGCGATTGCAGGGCGCAACGATCTCGAAACGCCCGCGCGCGCGCTGGCGCCGGTGATTGGCGATGTCGTTGCGCTGCTTCAGGCGCAGCCCGGGGTTGTGCTCGCGCGGATGTCTGGCTCTGGTGCAACCTGCTTTGCACTGTTCGATACCCTCGCGGCGCGTGCCAGCGCTGCAGCGGCCGTGCGAAGCCTCCAGCCGGGCTGGTGGTGTCTCGAATCAGCACTCGCGTGACAGTTTTCTGCTTCGTTTTGGGACGGCGGCAATCGTCGAACGTTGCGATCGACGGAAATGCGCGGTTGGCCCGGGACTTGCTGGTGTTCGGCGTGAGCGGGTCTGCCTTTGCGTATGGCGCGTCCGTGGATGGTCCCCGTTCCCCCGGGCATCATCATGGTCGAAGGGTGGCGATTGTTTCGCCACCCTTCACCGCCCAATCATCGCGATCCGACCGTGATGCACACCGCTGAGATGTTGCCCGGATCGGGGCCGATCCTGCTGATCTGCGACCATGCATCGAACGTGGTGCCGCGTGATATCGATCTGGGGATACCACCTGCGCTGCTCGACAAGCATATCGCGGTGGATATCGGCGCGGCGGCGGTGACGCGCAATTTGGCCAATCAGCTCGGCGCGCCAACGATCCTCGCGACGGTGTCGCGGCTGGTGATCGATCTGCACCGTGCGACCGATCATCCGGGGCTGGTGCCCATCGATAGCGATGGCCATGCGATTCCCGGCAATGTCGGCGTCGACCGCGCAGCGCGGATCGCACGCTTTCATGCACCCTATCATCAGGCGATCGCCGCATTGATTGCCGCGCACAGGCCGCGCCTGTTGGCATCAATTCACAGTTTCACGCCAGCGCTCGAAACCGGCAGCACACCGCGCCCGTGGGAAATTGGCGTGCTGTACAATCGCGACACCCGCGCCGCGCGGGAAGCGATTGCGCATTTCGAGCGGGCAGGCATCATAACCGGCGATAACCAGCCCTATTCGGGGCGTGTGCTCAACGTGACGCTCAACCGCCATGGCGAGGCCAATGGGATTCGCAGTTTCGCCCTCGAGTTGCGCAATGATCTGATCGATCATCCCGCTGGGGCTGCTCGCTGGGCGGGAGTGATCGCGCCGGTTCTCTCTGCCATTGCCGAGTCTGGGCAAGCCGCCTAGGCGCTGGCAGATGCTGCGCCCGCATTCTCTTTGGTATTTGCCACTGGCACTGGCCGCATGTGACGGCACGACGCCGATTGCGGCGCCGACCGGTGCCAATCTGCCGGCGCAACCCGTGGCGACTGACGTCGTCGAAGAATTGAACCGCATTTCATGCGCGATTGCACCCGCAACCAGCTTTTCGCGAACCTGCATCGTCGAAACCGGCGAGGATGCGTCCGGACGGTTGCTGACAGTCCGTCATCCCGACGGCGGATTTCGACGGTTGAGGATCGCCAGCGATGGCCGCGGTGTCATCGCCGCCGACGGCGCTGAAGCAGCGACAGTCGCCGTGACAAGTCAGACAGAAATCGAAGTGAGCATCGGCGGCGATCGATACCGATTGCCGGCAACCATCCGTGAAACGACCCCGAAATGACCAGCCAAGCCGATCTGATTGTCCGCGTCGCTGGCCGGGGGGAGGGTGTTACCGCAGATGGGCGGCACGCTTCTCTGGCGGCCCCTGGGGATTTTTTGACGGCTGACGGCGTGGTCGTGCCCGGTCCGCATCATCAGGCACCGCCCTGTGGTCATTTCCCACGCTGCGGGGGGTGCCAGCTCCAGCATCTGGATGATGCGAGCTACAGCCAGTTCATCGTCGATCGCATTATCGGTGCGCTTGCGGCGCATGGCTTGTCGACCGATATCCGCGCGCCGCTCATCTCACCGCCGCGTAGCCGTCGCCGCGCGGCCTTCCATGCCGAGCGCAAGGGCGGACAGGTGATTCTGGGTTTCAGCCAGTCGGGCAGCCATGATCTGGTCGATCTGCGCGAATGCTGGATTCTCGATCCAGTGCTGTTCGCGCTGCTGAAGCCGCTGCGCGCGCTGCTTGCTCGATTGATGACGGGGAAGCGACGGGTCGAAATCCAGATGACGCTGATCGACCAGGGCGTCGACATGCTGATCACCGGGGTTGCTGCCGAGGGGCTGGACGCGGCCGAGGCGATTTCCGATTTCGGGGCAAAATTCGGTATCGCTCGTCTGTCGATCGACAACGGTATTGGCCCTGAGACGCGCTGGGAGCCGGTCGGCGCGACGATCACGCTGGGCGGCGTGCCCGTACCCTTTCCGACCGCTGCCTTTCTGCAAGCGACGCCTGAGGGCGAAGCCGCGCTGGTGGCGGCAGTTCGGGAGGCGATCGGCTCGGCGACAACGGTGGCTGATCTGTTTGCGGGCCTTGGCACGTTCGCGCTGGCATTGGCCTCACCCGCCAAGGTTTATGCAGCGGAGGCGGGTCGTGACGCCATTTTCGCGCTGAAGACGGCGGCGGGGCTGAAGCAACTGCCGGTGTTTGCCGATCACCGCGATCTTTACCGTCGTCCGCTCACCGCAGCGGAACTCGACCGATTCGACGCCGTGGTACTCGATCCACCCCGTGCGGGTGCGAAAGAGCAAGTTGACGGATTGGCGGCATCGAAAGCCCCGATCCTTGCCTATGTATCGTGCAATCCGAGCACGTTCGGCCGCGATGCGAAGACAATCTGCGACGGCGGGTATCAACTTGATTGGGTGCAGCCCGTCGGGCAGTTCCGCTGGTCGACCCATATCGAACTGGCCGCGCGGTTCAGTCGACCAGCTTAGCGGTCAGGGATAATCCGCGCGCACGAAAAACAACCCGTCCGGCGGCGCATTCAGCCCCAGAGCGGCGCGGTCGCGGGCTTCGAGCGCTGCCGCCATGTCGTCGGCCGACCATTTGCCCTGGCCGACCAGTGCAAGACACCCGACCATCGAGCGGACCTGATGATGCAGGAACGACCTGGCTGATGCCCGAATGCAGACAATGTCGCCGTCGCGCACGACATCGAGCCGATCGAGCGTGCGCACCGGGCTGTCAGCCTGGCAATGCGCCGAACGGAAAGTGGTGAAGTCATGCCGCCCAACCAATCGCGCTGCGCCCGCCGCCATGGCATCGGCATCGAGAGGGTTAGACACGCGCCAAGCAAGCCCGTGATCGACTGTCAGCGGTGCGCGGCGATTGGCGATCCGGTATTCATAATGGCGCGCGGTGCAGGAAAAGCGGGCGTGCCAGTCATCGGGCACCGTTTCGCAAGCAAGGATGGCGACCGGGGCAGGGCGAAGCAGCGCGTTCAGCCCTTCCATCAGCCGGAATGGCGTAATCGCGCGCGTCACGTCGACATGCGCGCGCATCCCCAGCGCGTGAACCCCGGCATCGGTGCGTCCGGCGGCATAGGCCAGCACATCCTCGTGTACGATCCGGACGGCGGCTTCCTCGATTGCCTGCTGTACGCTTGGTCCGTGCGGTTGGCGCTGCCACCCCATAAAGGGCCGACCATCATATTCGATCGTCAGCGCAAACCGGGTCAAAGCCGGGTGCCCGGCGGGATCGGAAAGCCGCGTAGCAGCTCTGCGGTGGTCATCACTCCCCGCCCGGCGCGCTGGACGCTCGCGGGGATGATGCTGCCCCTACCACAAGCAGTTTCCAGCGCATCGTCAATCACCGTGCCCGCCACCGCACTGCCAGACCCGATCTGTGCTCGATGGATGCGAATCCGCTCGCCCTGATACTCGAAGAACGCGCCGGGCACGGGGTTGAACGCGCGGATTTGGCGCTCGATCTCTAGCGCAGACTGGCTCCAGTCGATCCGCGCCTCCGCCTTGTCGATTTTGGGGGCATAGGTCATGCCGTCGTCGGATTGGGCCTGTGGTGCAAAAGCCGCCGGATTGGCGAGCACCTGCGCCATCAGTCGTGCGCCCATTGCGCTCAGCTCGTCGGTCAGCTGACCCGCCGTCTTGCCGTCAATGGCCGTCCGCCCTTCGAGCAGCACCGGCCCGGTATCGAGCCCGGCTTCCATCTGCATGACGCACACCCCGGTTTCGGCGTCCCCGGCCAATATGGCCCGCTGGATAGGCGCTGCACCCCGCCAGCGCGGCAGCAGCGAGGCATGGACGTTCAGGCACCCCATCCGCGGCGCATCCAGCACCGCACGCGGTAGAATCAGCCCATATGCCGCGACGACCGCCACATCCGCGCCGAAACCCGCAAATTCGGCCTGCGCCGCCGCATCACGCAGCGTCAGCGGTGTCCTCACCGCGATTCCCAGCGCTTCGGCGCGTTGGTGGACGGGGGAGGGCATCAGCACCTTGCCGCGCCCCGCTGGACGTGGCGGCTGGCTGTATGACGCCACAACGTCATGCCCGGCGTCGACAAGGGCCTGCAAAACCGGCACCGAAAAGGCGGGTGTGCCCATGAAGACGATCTTGAGGGGGGTCGATTGCATGTCCCCTCTTCACCGCTTGGCATCGGGCCGCGCAAGCCCCTATCTGTCGTGCATGGCTTCTCCAGAAATCGACGCGCTGACTCAGGCGCTCGCCCGGCTGCCGGGACTTGGCCCCCGATCGGCCCGTCGCGCGGTGCTTCATCTGCTCAAAAAGCGCGAGACAGCGCTCGATCCGCTGCGCGCCGCGCTCGATGCGGTGGGGGATCGGCTGACCGCGTGCGCCACTTGCGGCAATGTCGACACGACCAACCCTTGCGGCATTTGTTCGGATAGTCGCCGCGACGCGCGCCTGCTCTGCGTGGTCGAGGAGGTCGCAGATCTATGGGCGCTCGATCGTTCTCGGCTGTTTCCAGGGCATTTCCATGTCCTTGGTGGAAAGCTGTCGGCGCTGGATGGGGTGAGGCCGGAGGATTTGTCGATCGATCTGCTAGTCCGCCGGATCGAGGCAGGGGGGATCGACGAGGTCGTGCTGGCGATGAACGCCACGCTGGAGGGTCAAACGACGGCGCATTACATTGCCGAGCGGATCGAGCAATTTCCCGTGCGGGTCACGCAACTCGCGCATGGTCTGCCGGTGGGGGGAGAGCTCGATTATCTTGATGAAGGCACGCTTGCACAGGCACTTCGCGCGCGGCGTCCGGTCGGCTGATCGGCCGCTGTGACCTTGACGAGTCGTCGCTGCTTTCCTAGCTGAACCCGATGGCCGTCCACAAAATTGTCGAAATTCCCGATCCGCGCCTGCGGACCATCTCCACACCGGTTGAGGCGGTGGATGATGAGGTGCGCACGCTGATAGACGATATGTTCGACACGATGTACGCGTCGCGCGGCATCGGTCTGGCAGCGATCCAGATCGGTGTCGCGAAGCGCATTCTGGTGATGGACCTGCAGGAAGAGGGCGAAGACGGCAAGCCCGTGCGCGAGCCGCGCGTGTTCATCAATCCAGAAATCGTCGAGACCGCTGACGACAGCAACATCTATAATGAAGGCTGCCTGTCGGTGCCCGATCAATATGCCGAGGTAGAACGCCCGGCGAGCTGCCGGGTCCGCTGGCTCGACCGGGATGGCACGCAGCATGAGGAGCAGCTCGAGGGATTGCTCGCGACGTGCATCCAGCATGAGATGGATCATCTGGAAGGGATCATCTTCATCGATCACCTGTCGCGATTGAAGCGCGAAATGGTGCTCAAAAAGCTCGCCAAGCAGCGCAAGGCCGCCTGACCAGCCTGAACCGGTGCGATTTTGGCGTGCGTCGTGCAAATAGTTTGAATTCGGCATGCGGATTGGGCCAAGGGCGTTTCAAGGCGAGCGGTTGGCGCATCGCCGTGCGGGATGCACGCATGAAACCTTATCGCCTGTTCGGCATGCCCGGCTCGCTCTACACCGCGAAAGCACGGTCTTACCTCATCAAGCAGCGGATCAACATCGAGGAGGCCATCCCCGCTGATCCCGACTGGCCGGCGATCACCAAGGCGATAGGGCGCTGGATTATCCCCGTGCTCGTCACGCCCGCAGGCGAGATTATTCAGGATGGCACCGCGATCATCGATCACATTGAGGCCGCTGGCCTGGCGCGAGCGAGTGCCTATCCCGACACCCCGGTCCACCGTGCCGTCAGCCTGATCTTTGAATTGTTCGGCGGGGAGGGCCTATTGCGCCCCGCGATGCATTATCGCTGGGATTATGATGCGGATAATCTCGATTTCTTGCGCACCGATTTCGTCGCCGCGCTGATGCCCGGTGCGTCCGGCGAGGTGCGCGATGCGGTGTTCGGGGCGGCCAGCGGGCGAATGCGCAAGGCCAAGACGGCGTTTGGCGTATCGGACGAAACCGCAGCGACGATTCAGGAGAGTTTCGAGGCGTTTCTGGCGTTGCTCGACGCCCATTTCGCGCAGCACCCCTATCTGCTCGGCGGGCGGCCGACGATTGGCGATTACGGCCTGATCGCGCCGCTATACGCCCATCTCGCCCGCGATCCCTACCCGGCAACAATGATGAAAAGCCGTTTCTATTGGGTGTGGCGCTGGGTGGAGCGCATGAACGCTTCGCGTGCGTTGCTCGATGGGCTGAGCGCGGATGAGCGATTGCTGCCAGACGATGTCGTGCCCGATACGTTGGTCGCATTGCTGCGCTACATCGCCGATGATTTCCTACCTGAGCTTGTCGCCCATGTCGCCCATGCCAATCGCTGGATCGACGATCATCCTGATCTGCAGGCTGGCACCAATGGCCTGCCCGATCCCGGCACACGCGCCATCGGCTTGGCCAGTTTCGATTGGCGCGGACATGCGATCGAAACGGTCGTGATGCCCTATCGCTTCTACCTGCTCCAGCGCGTTCAGGCGGCGATTGCCGACGCCGGCGCGCCAATGAGGGTGCTCCTTGCCGATACGGGGCTGAGCGCGCTGGCTGACCTCAGAACCCACCGCCCTGTCCAGCGGCACGGCAATCTGGAAGTATGGGGCGCAGTTCCGTGCGGTTGATCAGGCAGTTGGCGTCGTGGCTGGCAGGATCACGGTCACACGCACGCCGCCCAGTGGCGATGAACCCGCGTCGATTCGGCCATGATGGGCCTCAACGATTGCCTGTGCGGTCGCCAGTCCCAACCCGGAACTGGTGACGGACTCACCCGGCAGTACCGCCGCCCGGTAAAATGGCTCGAATAAACGCTGCGCAAGATCTACGTCGATCCCCGGCGCGCTGTCATCGATGATCAGCCGCCATGCACTGCGGGTCGGCTCGAGCCCGAGCTGAATGCGCCCGCCCGGCGGGGTGTAGCGCAGACTGTTTTCGATCAGCGCGGTAAAGAGCTGTTCGATCCGGGCACCGTCCCAGCGCACGATCACCGTCGTGGCCGGCATATGGCCAGCCTCCAGCGTCACCTGCGCCTTTTCGGCACGGCGCTTGTTCGTCCAGATCGCGTTATGGATCAGCGCGCACGGATCGACTTGCGCAAAGTTAACAGGCAGGCGACCGAGATCAGCAAGCGCAACCGCCTGAAGATCTTCGGTAATCTCGACAAGGCGGCGAACATTGTCATCCACGCGCTCGAAAGCATCGTCGGCCAGCACCTTGTCCACGTCACGCGCGGCGCGCACCTGATCATCTAGATTTGCGACCGGCTTTTTCAGTTCCTCGGCGATCGCGACCAGCCAGGTGCGTCGTGCGGTCTCCAGCCTATCGAACGACCGCGCAATCCGCCCGAGATTGCGCATCGTCACCACGGTTTCGTGCGGACCGCTTTCGGGAAATTCGACGTCGAAGTTACCCTCCGCCACGGCGGTGCTTACTTCATGGAGCACGCGTTGCGGCCGGCTCCAGCGATTGGCGATGATGCTGGCAAACAGCAGCATCATGACAAGCATCGCGCCGAGCACGACGCCGATTACGATCAGCTGTTCGCGAAAAAGGGCTGCCTCCGCATCAGGACCGCCAACGATCTTGGCCGCATCAAGATAACGCTGCGAGACGAACCGCAACCCAAGGATCAAGGCGACGGAAGGGATGGCCGTTACCAGCAGCGCCTGGGCAGCCAGCAACAGGAACAGCCCACGTGAAAGCCGCACAATTAGTCTCCCCCGGCCTCCAACGCGGTATCGCGCTGACCCCAAACCGTTACTCTGTCGGTTCGATATCCTTCTCT
Organism: uncultured Stakelama sp.; assembly: GCA_964631905.1. GTDB lineage: Bacteria > Pseudomonadota > Alphaproteobacteria > Sphingomonadales > Sphingomonadaceae > Sphingomonas. Next base: position 3,139 of record CAZWAL010000057.1, on the reverse strand, counting down.
AAAGCACGAAACAATCGGCTTTATGACAATCGCTGCGGTCCCGGCTCGGGACGGCACCGGGCGATCGCTTCAAGCACCGGTTCTGCAAGCTCTTTGCGACAGATCAGCAAGTCGGGCAGCAGCGGTTCGGTGCAGTTATAGACCAGCGGGCTGCCATCGATCCGCGATGCGTGCAATCCGGCGGCAAGCGCCACAGCGGCTGGCGCGCAATTATCCCATTCATACTGGCCGCCATCGTGCAAATAGATCTCGGCATCGCCGGCAACGACGGCCATTGCCTTCGCACCCGCAGAGCCCATCCGCAGTAGTTCTGCGCCAATATCGGCGGCGACACAGGTTGCAAGATCCTGGGTGCGGCTGCGGCTGACGACCATACGAAGCGGGGTCGAGGCGGGGTGAGGGACTGCGACGGGATCATCGGTCGCGAAGATGCGGCCAATCGCGGGCCGGGCGACGGCACCTACGCGCGCCACCCCGTCCACAGCGAGCCCGATATGCACTGCCCAATCGTCGCGCCCATCGGTAAATTCCCGCGTGCCGTCGAGCGGATCGATGATCCACACACGACGCGCTGCACAGCGCTGCCGGTCATCGTGCGACTCCTCCGACAGGATGAAGTCACCCGGCCGAGCAGTACGAAGGCGCCCCAAAATAAGCGCATTCGCCTCGGCATCGCCACGCTGGCCGATAGCGATCGCATTGCTCGACGTCGACCTCCGGATCGCGGCGAGGAGATTGCCGGCTTCGAGCGCAATCGAGCGCGCCAGAGCCACGTCGCTGAGGGTGGACAGGTCCCGCTGATCCAGGTGCACGTGGCTAGACATGACGATGGCCTACACCATCGGGGACCAGATGCCGATAATCTGTTCGACAATCTGGTCGGCAGCCTGTTCGGCGGACATTCTGGTCGTGTCGATATGGAATTCGGGCTTTTCCGGAACTTCATAGGGGCTCGATATCCCCGTGAAGTGCGGAATCTCGCCGGCCCTGGCGCGTTTGTACAATCCCTTCACGTCGCGCGCCTCCGCGACGTCGATCGGGGTATCGACAAAGATCTCCAGAAACTCGCCGTCGGGCACCATCGCGCGGACCATGTCGCGATCGGCGCGAAATGGCGAGATGAACGCGGTCAGCACGATCAGCCCGGCATCGGTCATCAGCCTGGCGACTTCACCGACCCGGCGGATGTTCTCGACCCGGTCGGCATCGCTGAAGCTCAGATCCTTGTTAAGACCGTGGCGGATATTGTCGCCGTCGAGCAGAAAGGTGTGCTTGCCGAGCGCATGCAGCTTGCGCTCGACCAGATTGGCAATTGTCGATTTCCCCGAACCGGACAAACCCGTAAACCACAGGATGCGCGGCTGCTGGCGCATCTGCGCAGCATGAGCTTCCCGACTGATCTCAACCGCTTGCCAATGGATATTGTCAGCGCGACGTAGTGCCGTGCGAATCATGCCCGCCGCTACGGTTGCGTTGCTCGTCCGGTCGATCAGGATGAAACCGCCGAGTTCGGCACTGGTCGCATAAGGTTCGAACACCACCGCGCGGTCGCAGTGAATGTCGGCAATGCCGATATCGTTCAGCGCCAATGTCGGTGCCGCCAGCCGGGCAAGGGTGTTGACGTCGATCCGGTGATCGGGCGCGCGCACCGTGGCGTTCACTGTCTGGCTGCCGATTTTCAGCACATAGGCACGGCCGGGTCGGAGCGGCGCGTCGTCCATCCACACGATCGATGCCGAAAACTGATCAGCCACCTCCGGCGCATTGTCCGCCAGCGCGATCACATCGCCGCGTGAGCAGTCGACCTCGTCCGTCAACGTCAATGTGATGGACTGGCCGGCGACTGCCTCATCGAGATCGCCGTCGAGCGTCACGATCCGGTCAATCGTCGTCAGCCGCCCCGATGGCAGGATGCGCACGCGGTCACCCGGTCGCACCCGCCCGCTCGCGATCATCCCGGCGAACCCGCGGAAATCGAGGTTCGGGCGGTTCACCCATTGCACGGGCATCCGAAACGGCTGATCAGCCGCCCGTTCGGTGGCAACCTCGACGCTTTCGAGATGCTCGATCAGGCAAAGCCCGGTGTACCAGCCCATGGCGGCGGACCGGGTTGCGACATTATCGCCCCTGAAACCTGACAACGGGATCGCAGTAAATGCATCGATGCCAATCGACTGGGCGAATTGGCGATAGGCCGCAACGATCTCGTCGAAACGCGCCTGATCGTAATCGATCAGGTCCATCTTGTTCACCGCGAGTACGATGTGGCGGATGCCAATCAGCTGGGTCAGATAGCTGTGGCGTTTGGTCTGCGTGAGCACGCCCTTGCGCGCATCGACCAGGATGACCGCGAGATCGGCGGTCGATGCGCCGGTCACCATATTGCGGGTATATTGTTCGTGCCCCGGCGTGTCGGCGACGATGAACTTGCGCTTTTCAGTCGCGAAAAAGCGGTAGGCGACGTCGATCGTGATGCCCTGTTCTCGCTCGGCGGCGAGCCCGTCGACGAGCAGCGCGAAATCGATCGCTTCCCCCTGCGTCCCCGATCGGCGGCTATCGGCCTCCAGCGCGGCGAGCTGATCTTCGAAGATCATCTTCGAATCGTACAGCAACCGCCCGATCAGCGTCGATTTGCCATCGTCGACCGATCCGCAGGTAATGAACCGCAGCATCGATTTGTGGCGGTGCAGCCGCAGATAAGTGTCGATATCCTCGGCGATCAGCGCGTCGGTGGCGTAGACCGGATCGGCGGCGGTGATGGTTTCGGAGGCGTCCATCAGAAATAGCCCTCCTGCTTCTTCTTCTCCATGCTCGCGGTCTGATCATGGTCGATCGCGCGCCCCTGGCGTTCGCTGGTGGTGGTCAACAGCATTTCCTGAATGACCTGATTGAGCGTCGTCGCTTCGCTCTCGACCGCCCCGGTCAGCGGGTAGCAGCCAAGCGTGCGAAACCGGATCGATCGCTCAACGGGCACCTCGCCGGGGCGGAAGCGGAACCGGTCGTCATCGACCATCAGCAGCATCCCGTCGCGCTCGACTGTGGGGCGGGGGGCGGCAAGATAGAGCGGGACGATGTCGATCCCCTCGATCTGGATATATTGCCAGATATCGAGCTCGGTCCAGTTGGAGATCGGGAACAC
>CAZWAL010000056.1:0-13759 GCA_964631905.1 uncultured Stakelama sp. | reverse complement strand
GGTCGCGGTGCTCAACAATGTCAGCCTCGATCACAAATCGCTCGACGAACTGCGCGCGCTGTTCGCTGATTTCATCGGGCGCGCAGGGCACGCGATCGTCAACATCGATAACCCCGACGCAGAGGCACTCGCCGCCGCGCTGCCGCCCGAACGCGTCACTAGCTTCTCGATTGAGCGCGCCGCCAATCTGCAGGCGATCTTCATCGACGAAAAGCCATTTGGCGTCGATTTCATGGTCACAGAGGATGATCTGATCGTCGAGGTGACGCTGCAGGTGCCGGGGCGACACAATGTCGCGAATGCGCTCGCGGCAATCGGCGCGGTGCGCGCGGCGGGGGTGTCGCTGCATGACGCAGCGGCGGCGCTGACGGGCTTTACCGGCTTGCGGCGGCGGTTCGATCTGGTCGGGCGGGCGGGCGACATCGCCGTGATCGATGATTTCGGGCACAACCCCGACAAGATCGGCGCGACGCTCGATACGCTCCACGCTTTTCCAGGGCGGTTGCTGATCCTGTTCCAGCCGCACGGATACGGCCCGCTGAAGGTGATGCGCCGCGAGCTCGTGGCCAGCCTGGTCGAACGGATGGCGGCGGAGGATGTACTCGTCCTGCCCGATCCGGTCTATCACGGCGGCACGGTGACGCGCGAGGTGACCAGCGCCGATATCATCGCCGATATCGCCGCCGCCGGTCGGCAAGCGCATCACATTGCCGCGCGCGACGACGCCGCTGCGTTTATCGTCGATCAGGCCCGCCCCGGCGACCGCATCATCGTGATGGGCGCGCGCGACGATACGCTAAGCCAGCTCGCCGCCGATATGCTGGCGGCGTTGGAACGGCGCGGATAGCGTGATACAGTATCGCCTTCGCTGCCACCACAGTTGAGGCCTGCCATGTTCCGCCGCCTTTTCCTCGATCACCCCGCCTCGGTGGGCGAGAGCTATGTCGAGCATTTCCGGGTCGCGAGCGGTTTCGGCACGGCGATGATCATCGGCGGGCTCGGCGCGGTGGTGCATGCCTTTCTGCCCTTTGTGTGCAAGACGCGCGGCAGCGACACGATCAATGCGCTCCATGCGCGGCTGGTCGCCAAGCGGGAGGCAAAGCGCGCCGCCACCACCCAGATGAAAACGGTCGACTACATCATCTGAGCGCACGATTTAGCGCGATTATCCCCGCTGGCCGTCCGCACTGCTCTTCCCTTCATTCCGGCCGTCGATCGACGTGGAAAGGGTCCTTGTCATCTCATCGGCAGTAATGTAAAGCTTCCTTTCCTGATTCGAAAGGTTGCTTGTCATGTCGTGCGAATCCTCCACAAGAGCGTATCGGCGCTACAACCGCCGGATCATCGCAGCGAGCATTGCCCATTCGGTCACCGCACTCGGATCGATTTATGCTTTCAAGCATCAGTTGCTGAGTGGGCCAATGCTGTGGATTGCGGCCATCCTGCCCGCGCTGGCGATGATCGGCATGTTCGTCGCGTTTGGCCGGTATCTCGTTGAAGAGCCGGACAAGTATCAGCGCATGCTGATGGTTCGACAGGGCTTATGGGCCAGCGGATTCGCGCTCAGCGCCGCGACGATCTGGGGGTTTTTCGAAGCGTTCGGGCTCGTCGAGCATATCGACGCTATCGCGATACCAACGCTGTGGTTTTTCAGCCTTGGGCTGGGTGCCCTCACAAATGCGGTAACGCGGCCGGTGGCGGCATGACCAAACCTTCCCACACCGATCCCGCATTCCGCGCGTATCTCCGCCGGTTTTTCCCGACGATGGCAGTGTATGTCGCGCTGGTCTTTGTCAGCCCCTGGCTGATCGATAGCCTGAAGGCGCAAGGCCCGTTGCTCTGGACAATGGCGATTCTGCCCGCGCTGCCACTCATGGCGGTGTTCTGGATTATCGGCTTGCTGCTGGTCGAATTGCGCGACGAATATGTCCGGATGCTTGAAGTCCGAAAAGCGCTGGTCGCGACCGGATTTGCGATGTCTGCCGCGAGCGCGTGGGGCTTTCTGGAGGTCTATGCCGATGCCCCGCACCTGCCATTATTCTGGGTGCCGATCCTGTGGTTCGGCGGCCTTGGGCTGGGGTCGCTCGTCAACGCCGTGATGACCCGCCAGTCCGCAGCGGACATCACCGAATGAAAAACCGCCTGCGCGTGCTGCGGGCCGAACGCGAATGGAGCCAGGGCGATCTCGCCGACCGGCTCGAAGTATCGCGCCAGAGCGTCAATGCGATCGAGACCGGACGCTACGACCCGTCCCTCCCACTCGCCTTTCGCATCGCCGAACTGTTCGACCTGCCGATCGAAGCCATTTTCATCAGTCCAACCAAGGAGTAACGCCCATGTTGATCCGTCTCGCTGCCTCTTTCGGTGCCGCGTTCCTTGCCACCGCAGCACCGCTTTCCCCAGCCCTCGCCGAGACGCCCCCGGTCGCTGCCGCGCCAGCGCTCGACCCCGTGATTACCCAGTTGCCGCACATCAGCATCGCCACGACGGGCAAGGGCCCGGCGATTTTCCTGATCCCCGGCCTCGCCTCGCCACGCGCGGTGTGGGACGGCGTTGTCGCCGATCTCGCCAAGACGCACCGGGTATATCTGGTCGAAGTCCATGGCTTTGCCGGGGGCGACATCAAGGGCAATGACAAGGCCGGGCTGCTCGACGGAATCGCCGCCGATCTGAACGGCTTCATCATTGCCAACAAGATCAAGAACCCCGCCATTGCTGGCCACTCGATGGGCGGTCTGCTCGCGATGATGATGGGCGCACGCTATCCGGCGTCGACCGGCAGCGTGCTCGTGGTCGACAGCCTGCCCTTTTTCAGCCTGTTGTTCGGACCGACCGCAACCGTGGAAAGCGCCCGCCCCTTTGCCGAACAGGCGCGCACGCGCACGCTGGCGACGCCGGCGCCAACCGAGCCCGTCACGGCCGACCCCGGCGGCATCTGGTCGAACACTGCCGCCGGGCGGATCAAGGTCGCGAACTGGAGCAACAAGGCGGATCCGCGCGTGACCGCGCAGGCGCTGTACGAAGTCATGACCACCGATCTGCGTCCCGAACTGAAAAAGGTGACCGCCAAACCCTTCACCGTGCTCTACGCGACGGGCGCAGGACCACAGGCCAAGCAGCTATGGGAACTGGGTTATGCCGGTTCGCCCGCCACACTGGTGCCGATTGCCGATAGCTGGCATTTCATCATGCTCGATCAGCCCGCCGCCTTTGCAAAGGCGCTGAAGGACTTTGTTGGTCCGAAATGAGGCGATGAAGCCACTGGCTTGATGCGAATCATTTGACCCCGGTCCGGCACTCGTCTCCACTCGAGTGCGAGGCCGAGGGGAATGACAATGTCGAGCGATGACGAAGACGGCGCGTTCGCGTTCAGCGGCACCTGGCGCGAATTCGCGCCGATCGCGTTCACCAACCTGCTGCTCAGCATCGTCACGCTCGGCGTCTACACATTCTGGGCACGTACCCGTGAGCGACGCTATCTGTGGAGCAACACGCGCTTCATCGACGAACGGCTCGAATGGACGGGCACCGGTTTGGAGCTGATGATCGGTTACGGGCTGGCGATCCTTTTGTTCGGCCTGCCCGTCGCCGCGCTGCAATTCGGGCTGCAGGCGTTGATCCTGCGCGGCTATCCCGGATATGCGGCGATCAGCGGAATCGTGCTGTATTTCCTCCTGCTCTACCTAATCGGCATCGCGATCTTCCGCGCGCTCCGCTACCGGCTCAGCCGCACCTTCTGGCGCGGCATTCGTGGCGGCAGCCACGAACAGGGCCTCAGCTACGGCTTCAGCTATATCTGGCGCACGCTGATGGGCATGTTCCTGGCCGGGCTGTTGATCCCATGGTCGATGGTGTCGCTGTGGAACAAGCGCTGGAACGCGATGAGCTTCGGCCCCATGGAATTTGCATCGAACGCACGGGCCGGGCCAATCTTCGCGCGGTTTCTGCTCTTCTACCTCTCGCCAATTGCCTTCATCGTCCTGTTCGGCCTGCTCGCTTATTGGGGGATGATGCCGGGTCCCGGCCAGCTACGCCCACCCCCTGCCGATCTTCGGCAAACAGTGTTCCTGATCTTCATCGCCGTCTATCTGCTGTTCTTCGTCGTGCTCGGGCTGATCGCTTTGGTTTATTACGCTGCCTATTTCCGTGAGGTGATCGGCAATCTGACGTTGGGTGAGCTGTCATTCGATTTCACCGCCAGCACCTGGGACTGGTTGAAGCTCGCGATCGGCAATCTCTTGCTGGTGGTGCTGACGCTGGGGATCGGCCAGATCTTCCTCGGCTATCGCAACTGGGCTTTTTTCATCCGCCACATACGCGCTTATGGCGAGGTGCGGATCGATGCGCTCACCCAGTCGACCACCCGCAAGCCCGGGCAGGGCGAAGGCCTGCTCGACGCGTTCGACGTGGGCGCATTTTGAGGTGAGTGAGAGCGTGCGCGTCTCGCATTATGACGGGCAAGTCGCCCGCCGACGCGACGTGGCTCTGGTCGCAGATGGCAACCGGTTCATCCTCGCCGAGGACAATGCGACGAGCGGCCCCTTTGCCTTTGCCGATCTGATTGCGCGCGAGCCGGTGAACGGGCAGCGCGTGTTCGGGCTGAAACGGGCACCGGGCTGGAGCATCGCGCTGGTAGAAGAAGCACCACCGGCGATCACCTATCAGCTCCCGCCGCTACAACGCTATGGCGGCATCATTGACCGGGCCGGATTGTGGCCGATGGTGGTGCTGTTCGCGCTGGTCGCCGCCGTCGCGCTGTATGTGGTGGCGCAGACCCCGTCGGTGCTCGCCAAGCTGGTGCCACCCGCGCTCGAACGCCAGCTGGGCAACGCGATGATCGGCGATTTCGGCGGGCGGCTTTGCTCCGATCCTGCCGGAGAAGCGGCGATCGAGGCGCTGAAGGCACGGCTCGGCCCGGCTTATGTCGACAGCGAAATCGGCGTTGCCAATATCGCCGCGAACAATGCGATCACCCTGCCGGGCGGGCGGATCATCATCTTCAACGGCCTTTTGCGCGATGCGACATCGCCCGATGAAGTCGCGGGTGTGCTGGGGCATGAGCTTGGCCATGTCGCCAACCGCGACGTGCTCGAATCGCTGTTGCGGCAATTGGGGTTGAGCGTGCTGCTCGGCGGGCTCGACGGCAATATCGGCGGCTATACCAATATGGTCCTTTCGACTGCCTATTCGCGCAGTGCGGAGACCCGCGCCGATGATTTCGCGATCGCCGCGTTGAGGCAGAGCAATATTTCGACCAAAGCGACCGCCGGCTTTTTCCGCCGGTTGAGCAGCAAGGATCCGCTGAACAAATCGACCGCGGCGTCTGTGCTCGCTTACGTCTCGTCACACCCAGTATCGGCCGTACGCGCCGAACGGTTCGAAGCCGCCGCCGCTGGCAGCACAGGCACCCGCCCAGCACTCGATTCCGAGCAATGGGCGGCGCTTAAATCGATCTGCAAAGGCGCTAAACCCGCGTCGAAGACGATCATGGGGTTTTAGGGGCGGATGACTTTGATCCCATTTGCAACATCGTGGGGCGATTATATTGTGGTTTCGACCCTGTAGCCCCATGATGGCGTACAACCTTGGTTGGGCATCACCAACGAAAGGCTATTATAGAACTGGCACAAGCTTAGTAGGAAATTTTTGTAAAATGAACCCAGCTAGGAATTTCCAGTAGCTAACAAACCCCGCGTAAAATTTGTGCCTTACCTGTTCGGACCTGTTCCAATCCGGGCAATTAATGACGTGCTTGGCTTAGAGATGGAAGACGGCGACGCAGTCATGTCAATTCGTGCGCAAAAACACGCCCAATTACGCCATCCGACCGACTATGCTCGATGCTTTCCGCATGTAGCGGCAGTAGTGGCGAACCCACTATACGTGCGAGACGATTTCAAAAATGATGGAAAAATTGAGTTGGTCGGCAAACCGGACGGTCTTGAGGAGTTTTTACTCGTGGCGGTAGAAATTTCCCTCGATGGTGAAGGGCGTTACAACGTAACTTCGTTTTATCCGATATCGGACAAAAAGGTTGCCGGTCGACGCGACAAGGGGCATTTAAAGCGCATTCGTTTAATATGAAAAAGGCCCCCCAAGTTTCCTTGAGGAGCCTTAGTTTTTAGCTCTAGCCGGTTTGCCCAATTCCGAATCTCTTCGCCTCTTGCGAGGTTACTGTACCACAACAGCCATGGCGTATGTGGTGTGTGAGGAGGCTGTTCTCACCTCTGAGAGCTAATTTCCTTAGAACCTTTAAATGGCCTTTCGTTTCCAAACTGTCAACGCATAACACATTTATATGTTTCGTATCACGCAACAGATTGGCGTAGACTCGCAGCCGGATTGTACGTCAACCGACACAAGTTGGCTATACCAATCAAAGCAAACACAAATACCCTGTCGCGCTTTTGCGCGTATTCCAGCGGCGATCAAACTTCGCGACACAACGCCGAACATGCTTGCCGTTCACGTGATGGAACGCGCCGATAACGCCAGCCTAATATGGTTGTGGTCGCTGACCGCAAAGTTTATGCGTATCCACATTCTCGGCCTGGTGCTTGCTGCGACAGACAGTCGAAGGGTGTCAAAAAACGGATCAGAGCAGCCATCAACCTCAAGCTACGCCACTTTGCCGACGAATCCATGAATGTTGGAATTCGTATGAGATCGTCAGATCCAGCCTGCTCTTTGACAATTGAATGGCCCGCTACCCTTGCGGGAAAAAGTGCAGGCTGCGCGTCATCGGCGACCATGATTTTTTAAGAACAGGTCGTCACTTTCATCACTTTCCAGCGAACAAGCTCGGCGATTTGAGGCCTGCTCCTTGCAAGCATCATGGGCACGCCTAAATGCCCCCCATGACCGATCAACCCACCCGTCCCGCGCTCGCTTATTTCCACACGCCGGGCACCGGGCCGGTAACCATCTTTCTCCCCGGCTATGCCTCCGACATGACCGGCACGAAGGCGCTGGCGCTCGAAGCCTGGGCGCAGCGCAGCGGTCGGGCGTTCCTGCGCTTCGATTATGGCGGCTGCGGGCAGAGCGAGGGCGCGTTCGAGGAACAGACGCTGGCGGCCTGGCGCGACGATGTGCTGGCGATGATCGATCTGGTCGCACCCGAACCCGTGGTGCTGGTGGGGTCGTCGATGGGCGGATGGCTGATGCTGCTCGCTGCGCTTGCCCGGCCCGATCGGGTGAAGGCGCTGGTCGGCGTGGCGGCGGCGGCGGACTTCACTGATTGGGGCTTTTCTACCGATGAAAAGCTCGCCTTGCTCAGCGCCGGGCAGATCGAACGGCCATCGCCCTATGCCGACCAGCCGACGATTTATACTCGCGCCTTTTGGAGTTCGGGTGAAGCGAACAGGCTGATGCACGGTGTGATCGGTATCGATGTGCCGGTACGCTTGCTCCACGGCCTGCGCGATACCGACGTGCCGATCGCGCGCGCGATCCGGTTGATCGAGCTGATCCGTTCAGCCGATGTGCAGTTGACGATCATCAAGGATGGTGATCACCGTTTGTCACGCGACAGCGATATCGCGCTGCTGATCCGTGCAGTGGAGGAAGCAACCGACTTGCCATGATGATCCTGCTGCTGATTGCCCAGGTGGTTGCCCCCACCCCCGACGCCCCAGCGCCTGCCGACACCGTCGAGGCGCGGTATGAACGATGCGTCGATCTCGCGACCGGCAATCCGCCCGAAGGGGTGACCGAAGGCACCGGATGGCGCGCCAATGGCGGCGGATTTTTCGCGCGACAGTGCATCGGCATCGCTTATGCTAATCAGGCGAAATGGGTGCCCGCTGCCGAGGAGTTTGAGGCAGCCGCGCAGGAAGCGGAGGTCGCCCGCAGTCCCAAGGCTGCGCAATTCTGGGCGCAGGCAGGCAATGCGCGGCTGGCGGCTGGCGATGTTCTCAAGGCCCGCGCTGCGCTCGACGCCGCACTCGCTGCCGGCACGCTCACCGGGCTTGAGCGCGGCGAGGCACAGTTCGATCGTGCCCGCGCAATGGTCGCCGCCGGTGATCTGGAGGGCGCGCGCGCCGATATCGATCAGGCGCTGACGCTGGCCGAAGACGACCCGCTGATCTGGCTGGCATCGGCAACGCTTGCCCGCCGGATGGACGATCTGCCGCGCGCGCGAAAGGACATTGCCGAGGCTTTTCGGCGGTCGTCGGATGATCCATCGGTGTTTCTCGAAATCGGCAACATCGCGGCGATTGGCGGCGATGCAGATGGCGCAAAATCAGCCTGGAACGATGCCGTGCGCGTTGCCCCGTCGAGCGAAGCCGCCGCCAATGCCCGCCAGGCCCTGCAACAATTTACCGATCCGCCAACGCCCTGATCGGCTGGCAAAACCGGGGCGCCGACCCTATCTGGATGGAAACGGCATGATCGCCTGGCCTGCGGGAGCGCACCGATGAAATATCTCCACACGATGATCCGCGTCAGCGATCCCGATGCGACGGTGAAATTCTTCAACCTGCTCGGGCTGCAGGAGCTGAAGCGCTTCGACAGCGAACAAGGGCGCTTCACGCTGATATTCCTCGCCGCGCCCGGCGATGAGCAGGCGCAGGTCGAGCTGACCTACAACTGGCCACCAGTCGATGGCGAGGCGGAAGTCTATGGCGAGGGCCGCAATTTCGGCCATCTGGCCTACCGCGTCGACAACATCTACGAGACCTGCCAGCGGCTGATGGACGCAGGCATCACGATCAACCGTCCGCCGCGCGATGGGCACATGGCGTTCGTGCGCAGCCCTGACAATATTTCGATCGAGCTGTTGCAGGACGGTCATCTGCCGCCTGCCGAGCCTTGGGCGTCGATGCCGAATACGGGCCATTGGTGATGGCGTTGGAAGTCGTCCGAATCCCCGTCCTGAGCGACAATTATGTCTGGCTGGTCCACGATGCAGCATCGGGCGAGACGATGGTGGTCGATCCTGCAGTTGCCGAACCGGTGCTCGAGGCGGCCACCGCGCGCGGCTGGACGATCAACGCGATCTGGAACACGCATTGGCACCCCGATCACACCGGCGGCAATGCAGCGATAAAGGCGGCGACCGGCGCGACGATTTATGGCCCCGCTGCTGAAGCCGCGAAAATACCGACCCTCGACGTGCAAGTGACAGAGGGCGACACCGTAAAGCTGGGCGCCCACATCGCCACCGTTCTTGAAACGCCCGCACATACCGCGGGCCACATCACCTATCATTTCGCCAATGATGCAATTGCCTTTAGCGGCGATACGCTGTTCGCGATGGGCTGCGGCAGGTTATTCGAAGGGACGGCCGAACAGATGTTCGCCAACATGCAACGGCTTGCCACGCTGCCCGACGATACGATCGTCTATTGCGCGCACGAATATACCGAATCGAACGGGCGTTATGCCCTCGTCGCCGAGCCCGATAATCAGGCGATCGTCGCGCGCATGGCCAATGTGATCGCAGCCCGTGCGCGGGGCGAAGCGACCGTGCCGACCACGATCGGACTCGAACGCGCCACGAACCCCTTCATGCGCGCCGGCAGCGCGGCGATGCTCGCCGAGCGCCGCGCAAAAAAGGATGCATTTCGCGGTTAGTTGGAGTAAATTCCACAATGGCAGGGGATGGCCATTTGCGCAGGAGAAAATCATGCGTCGATTAATGTTTGCATCGCTTGCCCTTACCGCGTGCGGCGGCGCGGCGTCGGCAATCACGTCGAACCCCGCCGAACCCGCGAGCAACGAAGCCCGTATAGAGCGCGCGCTAACAGGCCTGACACCGGGCAAGCCCGTCAGTTGCATCGCCCAGACCCGGCCCGGCTATACCACCGAGGCGATCGGCGACGTGATTTTATACAAGATCAACAAGAAACTCATCTACCGCAACGATACGACTGGTGGATGCACTGCGCGGAACCGACAGGACGCATTGGTGGTGCGCAACTTTGGTACCCAGCTGTGTAGCGGCAACATCGTCCGCACCGTCGATCCGCAATCCGGGGTTGAAGCCGGCGGCTGCTCGCTCGGCACCTTTACCCCCTACACGAAAGCCAACTGACATGCGTGGCGTGCTGGCCGTTGCCGCATTCATGCTGCCGCTCGCAACGGCGGTAGCGGCCCCGCCCGGGATCGAAAGCGACCGACAAGCGCAACAGCTTGCCAACGCGATCAAGGGTCGCGTCCCCGGTAAACCAGTCGACTGCGTCCCGCTGTTGCGCCCGCGGTACAACACCGAAATTGTCGGCGACAAGATCCTGTATCGACGCAACAATCGCCTCGTTTATGTCAACCAGACGAGCGGAGGCTGCAACATATCCCCTGGGCTCGACATTCTGGTTTTCAACAATGTCAGTTCGCAACTGTGCCGCGGCACCATCGTGCGCACCTTCAATCCGCTCGCCGGCCAGACCACCGGCGGATGCACACTCGGCAGTTTCACGCCATATAGTGCGGCGAAATAGCGTGCGTCCGCAGCGGAAATGGGCAGCGCTATCGTTGTGTCTGGTCAGCGTGTTGATTTCACCCGCTTCTGCCCGGAACGCCGACACTATTGAGACCCGCGAAATGCAATCACTTGCCCGCGAGCTGGCCGATAGAACACCCGGAAAAGCGGCACAGTGCATCGATTTTCGGCGGATGAACGGGCCTGAATCATTCGGTGACCGGATGATCGTCTATCGCCAATCGGGCCGCCGCATCTGGGTAAGCAAGCTACGGAGCGGCTGCCCCTGGCTGCGCGGTGATCGCACGCTGATCGTCGAAAGCTTCGGCACCCAGATCTGCCAGAACGATCAGTTCCGGGTGCTGCCACGCGGATCGACGATAGCGTCGGGATCGTGCTTCTTTGGCAGCTTCACGCCCTATGACCGGGTCGCGAAGCGCTAGAGCACGAACCGGCTAAGATCGGTGTTGCGGGCAATCGCGCTCAGCTGGCTTTCGACATAGGTTGCATCGATCAGCAGCGTCTCGCCGACGCGGTCCTCCGCTTCGAAGCTGATTGCCTCGAGCAGTTTTTCCATCACCGTCTGCAGCCGCCGCGCGCCGATATTCTCGATCTCGGCATTCACCTCCGCTGCGATCTTCGCCACCGCGCGAATGCCGTCCTCGGTAAAGTCGATCGTCACGCCTTCGGTCGCGATCAGCGCCTTGTACTGCGCGGGCAGTGATGCCTTGGTGTCGCTCAGGATTGCCACGAAATCAGCCTCAGTCAGCGCCTTCAGCTCCACACGGATCGGCAGGCGGCCCTGAAGCTCGGGGAGCAGATCACTGGGCTTGGCGACGTGGAACGCGCCTGACGCGATGAACAGAATATGGTCGGTCTTCATCGGCCCGTATTTGGTGGCAACCGTAGTGCCCTCGATCAGCGGCAGCAGATCGCGCTGCACGCCCTCACGGCTGACGGAGCCACCGCGTACATCGCTGACCGCGATCTTGTCGATCTCATCGAGGAACACGATTCCGTTCGCCTCGGCATCGGCGAGCGCCACCCGGCTCACTTCTTCCTGATCGAGCCGTTTGTCGGCCTCTTCCTCAACCAGCTTGTCCCAGGCGGCGGGCACAGAGAGCTTGCGGCGCTTGAGCTGATTGCCGCCCATCGCCTTGCTCATCATTTCTCCAAGATTGATCATGCCCATCTGGCCGGGCACCTCGAACGGCGCCTTTGGCGCGTCTTCAACTTCAATCTCGATCTCGGTCGCGTTCAGATGGCCTTCGCGGAAGCGCTGGCGGAACGCCTCGCGGGTCGCCTCGCTCGCGCCCTTGCCGGTCAGCGCATCAAGCAGCCGCGCCATGGCAGCATCCTCTGCCTTGTCCTTGACGGCAACACGGCGACGTTCCTTTTCGAGCCGCACCGCTTCCTCGACCAGATCGCGCGCAATCTGCTCCACATCGCGGCCGACGTAGCCGACCTCGGTGAATTTGGTCGCCTCCACCTTCACGAAAGGCGCATCGGCCAGCTTCGCCAGTCGCCGAGAAATCTCGGTCTTGCCGCAGCCGGTTGGCCCAATCATCAGGATGTTCTTGGGCGTCACCTCATCACGCAGATCGGCACCAAGCCGTTGCCGCCGCCAGCGATTGCGCATCGCCACCGCGACGGCCTTCTTGGCATCTGTCTGGCCAATGATATGCGCATCGAGCGCGGCGACGATAGTCTTGGGGGTAAGAGCGTCGTTCATTTCTTTTCCGGGTGGGTTTGGCGAGAGCGGGGGGCAAGGGCGTCGGCAAGAGCACGGTCGACGAACCCGTTGACGAACCATGCCGGATAGGTCGCGACGGGTGTGGTCAATGCGTCGAGGCGCGCAATTTGTTCGGGTGCGAGAAGAATGCCAGTCGCAGCAAGATTATCGGCAAGCTGATGCGGCTTTGACGCGCCAACCAGAATGCTGCTCACCGCATCCTTGGCAAGCAACCACGCCAGCGCGACTTGTGCCACGCTTGCGGCATGCGCCTGGGCAATATCGCGCAGCGCTTCCACCACTGCAAAGCCCATCTCCTTGTCGAAAGGGATCACGTCGAAGCTGGACAAACGATTATCGGGATCGCTCAGCGTTTCACGCGTATATTTGCCGCTCAGGAAACCACCGGCCAGCGGGCTCCATACGGTCAGCCCTAGCCCGTAATGCGCCAGCATGGCGAACGCTTCGGCCTCAAGATCACGACCGACGAGCGAATAATACATTTGGCCGTGCGTGAACGGCGCCCAACCGTTAGCGCGCTGCAACTCGACGGCGGCGGCGACTTGCCACGGCAACCAGTTCGAAAAACCCAGATAACGCGCCTTCCCGTGCTGTACGATCGTATCAAGCGCCGCCAGCGTTTCTTCGAGCGGGGTGTAGGGGTCGGGTCGGTGGGCGATGAAGACATCGACATAGTCGGTGCCGAGCCGTTTCAGGCTCTGCTCGATCGACCACAGCAAATGGCGGCGACTAAGCCCCGTATCGCCCAACGCCTTGCCAAAGCGAAACCCGGCCTTGGTCGCGATCACCAGATCGTGCCGACGATCGGCAATGATCTGGCCCAAAATCTCTTCGGCCTCGCCATCTGAATAGACATCGGCAGTGTCAAAAAAATTGACCCCGCCGGCAATTGCCGTGTCGACCAAGGTAGCCGCTTCACCTTTGCCGATTTTAGCGACGCCAGGCATTGATGTGCCGCCACTGGTGAACGTCATCGTGCCGAACGAAAGGCGCGAGACGATCAGGCCCGAATTTCCCAATCGGTTGTACAGCATCTACATTCCTTAAAAATCAGATCGCGCTGTCGAGTGTTTCCACGGTCAGCCGGTCATTGGTATAGACGCAGATGTCAGCCGCGACGGCCATCGCCTTACGGGCCAGCACTTCGGCATCGGCTTCGTAATCGGTCAGCGCGCGGGCGGCGGCGAGCGCGAAATTGCCGCCCGATCCGATCGCCGCGATCCCCGCTTCGGGTTCCAGAACATCGCCATTGCCGGTAAGGATCAGCGTCACATCCTTGTCGGCGACGATCATCATCGCTTCCAGGTTGCGCAGATATTTGTCGGTCCGCCAGTCCTTGGCGAGCTCCACTGCGGCGCGCAAAAGCTGGCCGTGATGCTGTTCGAGCTTGCGCTCGAGCCGCTCGAAAAGCGTAAAGGCATCGGCGGTCGCCCCGGCAAAACCGCCGATGACACTGCCGTCGCCAAGTTTGCGAACCTTGCGGGCATTGGGTTTCATCACCGTCTGGCCCATCGAGACCTGGCCATCGCCTGCGATCACGACCTTGCCACCACGCCGCACGGAAAGGATTGTGGTGCCGTGCCACA
>CAZWAL010000055.1:0-13827 GCA_964631905.1 uncultured Stakelama sp. | reverse complement strand
CCCGCCAGAATCGCGGTCGCTTCGCCATATACCTTGTGCACCGTGGGTTTGCCGCGACGCAGATCGTCATCGTCCATCGCGGGCAGATCATCATGGATCAGCGAATAAACGTGAATACACTCGATCGCGATTGCCGCGCGTCCCGCGCATTCGCGGTCGACGCCGAACAACTGAGCGGTTGCATAGACCAGCAGCGGACGGAGCCGCTTGCCACCACCGATCGCGGCATGGCGCATCGCGGCGTATAAATCGGCACGGGGGTCATCGGGAATGGCCAGCAACAGATCGAATCGACGATCGACTTCGGCCGAGACTTCGGAAAGTGCCGCCTTTAGCGACAACGAGGCTTGCGCCATGGTGATATTAGCCTGCCGCAAAGGGAGTGGTGCCGACCGGTCGCCCGTCGCTATCGAGCCGAATGGCTTCGATCCGGGCCTGCGCCGCATCCAGCCGGTCGGCACAACGCTGGCGGAGTTGGCTGCCGCGCTCGTACAATGTGATTGAGCTGTCGAGCTGTTCGTCACCACTTTCGAGCCGGGCGACAATGCGCTCCAGCTCTTTCAGGGCGTCTTCAAACGACAAATCATCAATGGCAACGGCGGCGTCCATCCTGCCGCTATGGGGCAGGCGGGCGATGAGGGTCAAGAACCAGCGCAGGATCAACCGGGTTAGTTTGGCGATTGATCCGGCTTTTTGAGGCGTTCTCGGGGGGCACACCGCCAACAACACCAAAAATTGCGGTTGGCGGGAGCCATCACCGTTATCTCGGCGTTAGGGTTGGGCTGGCCTGCATGAATGTCATGATCGATCGATAAGCGGTGATGCGCGGTTTGGGCATGACGGGATTGGCTTGGCGAGCGGATGCCGGACGGGTTAGGCTGGGCAATAATGACAACGGCAATCAATTCAGGGAGCAGATGACATGCGAATCGCGATCATGACAGGGGCGGTATTGGCGACGCTCGGCATCAGTGGATGTGCTTCCTACACCCAGGGCATGGGGTCGCAGGAATTGTCGTCGGGCATCGCGGTCGCGGTGCTGCGGAAGGCGGATGGCAGCCCCGTGGGTCGCGCAACGGCGCGTGAAGTCCAGGGTGGCCTGCGCGTGACGATCGATGCGATGGCGCTGCCCACTGGCACCCACGGCGCGCATATCCACACCACCGGACGGTGCGATGGCCCTGATTTCATGACCTCCGGTGGGCACTGGAACCCCGCCGGTACGCAGCACGGATCAATGAACCCGGCCGGCCCGCATGATGGCGATCTGCCCAATATCATCATCGGCACCGACGGGCGCGGGACGTTGGGCGTCCTGGTGCCGGCGGGAACACTCGATCGATTGCTCGACTCGGATGGCGGCGCGATGGTGATTCACGCAGCCGCCGATGACATGATGACCGATCCGTCCGGCAACAGCGGCGCGCGGATTGCGTGTGGGGTGTTTGCCGTCAACTGACCCCGGATGGCGACGCGCGTCCGGTACTAGATCGGTTCCCCAGCGGCACGGGCACGCTCTTCGCGGTTGACCTCCGCCTTGGGTACTAGTCGGTAGGCGAAGATCGCGGCGGCGACGGTGATCGGCACGGTGCACAGCAGCGAGATCACGCCGATCGACAGGCTGCCCGACAAGGTTGAGATACGCCCGGCAAGATAGGGGCCCATCGCGAGCCCCATCAGCGTCGTGCCGATCAGGAAGGTGGCGGTTGCCGTGCCGCGCATCCGGGGGAGGACCAGATCCTGCGTCGTCGCTGCAGCGGCGCCGAGCGCACAGCTTGCCAGCGCCTGGGCGGGGAACAGCATGATGTAGAAAAGCGTGATGTCCGTCGTCGTGAATGCGGTCAGGATCGCGATCCATGGCACGGCTGCGCCGAAGATCACGACGAACAGCCGTCCTGCCGGGTTCTTCTTGCGAAGGCGATCGGCGATGATGCCGCCCACGGTGACGCCCAGAAAGCCAGACATGGCGCCCATGCCGCCAATGATGAATCCGGCGGTGCCGGGTGCGGCGCCGAGAATGCGGATCGCATAGGGTGCTGCCCAGAACGTCACCGAATAGCTGAGGAACGCGTTCAGCCCGTACGCCACAACGACGCACAAAAAGGCGGGGTTGGCGATGATCAGCGCAAAGGTCGGCGGATCGCGGCGACGCAGCGCACTGGCCCAGGAGAACACCGCGTACACACCGATGCCGACCGCGAGCCACTGCGGTGCCGGCTCGCCGATCGCGATCAAGCCTGCGACGATGCTGACGACCACCGCCAGCCCGATCACGTTGATGATGAACGGTCGCAGCCCGCCTTGGGCCGCGCCGATCAGCGTCAGTGGCGGGACGATCGTGAGAAGATCAGCGAAAAAGGCGCGGAACGGGGCGGGGTGCGGCACCGGTGGCGGCAATCCTTCGGACTGGCCACGAATCGGCTCGCGCAACGTCGCGATCACCAGCGCGAGCAACAGGCCCGGCAGCCCAACGATCATGAAGGCCGCCTGCCACCCGACAAGCCCGAGCGGACCGCCGTTCGGATAGGCACTATTCCAGCCCGATACGATCAGACCGCCGATGCCGAGCGAAATGCCGCCACCGACATAAAGCCCGGCCGAATAGATCGCGAGCGCCGTGGCGCGTAACCGCCGCGGGAACCAGTCAGAGATGAGCGAATAGGCCGCGGGTGCCGCCGTTGCTTCACCGATGCCGACGCCGACGCGCGCACCGGCCAGCATCGCGCCGCTTTTCGAGAAGCCGGAAACCACGGTCATCGCCGACCATAGGGTCAACCCGAACGTCAGCAACCGCACCCGGTGCCAGTTGTCGGCCAGTCGCCCCAGCGGAATGCCGAACAGCGCGTAAAAGACGCCAAAGGCGGTGCCGTAGAGAAAGCCGAGATCCTCGTCGCGCAGCCCCAGGTCGCGCTTGATGTCCTCTGCAAGGATCGAGATGATCTGCCGGTCGACGAAGTTCAGGATGTAGACCAGAAACAGGATCGCGAGGACGTACCAGGCATAGCGCGGGGCCTGGGGCTCGGTGCCCGGTTGCGCGTCAGCCATGTTCATCCCCTGATTACTGTGTACCGTTTCGCCGGAGCTAGCAGAGCGGCGCGCCGATGCGGAAGCTTTATTCGTCGCGAACGGTGCGCATCACTGTCCCAGCGGCCAGCGATCGACGATGTGATAAGCTGCGCCGTCCCGGGTCAGCTCGCTTTCGAACAGCGTCAGATGCTCGAAGGCAAAGGGCGTGCTTGACAGGCCGGCATGGGCGGCGAGGAACGCATCGACATCCTGTTCGGCGGCCACGCTGCGCGGCAGGCGGGCAAGCGTGATGTGCGGCAGATAGGCCCGTCCTTCGCTTGGCAGGCCAAGACCCGTGATGGCGTGATCGACCTTTCGGTGCAGCCGGGCAAGCGCATCGCCGGGGGATACGCCTGCCCAGATGGTATCGGTGCGGCCTTGTTTGGCGAACCGCCCGACACCGCACAACGCCACGTCAATCACCTCCGTCTGGAGCCGCGCCAGCGCCAGCGCGATATCATCGGCGGTTCGGCCATCGACTTCGCCGATATAGCGTATCGTGAGATGAAGCTGGTCGTCGCGCTGCCAACGCGCACTGGCGATACCGCCCATGTCGTCTAGCAAGGCAGCACGAACGACGCGCGGCGGGCGCAGGCCGACGAACAGACGGTGCATCATTGCGTCGACATGCCTTTCAGCAACAATCGAGACAACCGGTTTCGCTTGAAAATAGCGGGGGGAGCGCCGATATTCCCGTCATCCGGTCTGTTGCCGGGAAAAGGAGCTTATTCGAAATGGCTAACTGGTCTGATCCCCGGCCGAACGCTGCGGCTTTCGCAAGCGGTGCTGGCGTACGCGGTGCCGCGTATGACGCCGGGCTGCGGTCCTACATGCTTTCGGTCTATAATTACATGACGTCGGGCATATTGCTGACCGGCATCGTCGCGCTCGGCTTTGCCGCCAGCGGCATGGCGGCGCAGGTCTTTGCTGGCCCCGGCCTGCTGAAATATGTGTTTATGCTCGCCCCGATCGGGTTTGTGTTCGCGATGAGCTTTGGCCAGGGCCGCATGTCGGCTGGTACGCTTCAGGCGATGTTCTGGGGCTTTGCGGTCGCCATGGGCCTGTCGCTCTCGACGATCTTCTTGCAGTACACCGGCACTTCGATCGCAGGTGCGTTCTTCGCGACGGCTGCCGGCTTCGCTGGCCTCAGCCTGTGGGGCTACACTACGAAAAAGGATCTGTCGGCGTTCGGCACCTTCCTGATCATGGGTCTGGTCGGCCTGATCGTTGCCAGCCTCGTCAACCTGTTCCTCCAGTCGGGCCCGCTCTCGCTGGTGATCAGCATGGTCGGCGTGCTGCTGTTCGCAGGCCTGACGGCTTACGACACGCAGAAGGTGAAGAGCATGTACGCCCAGGTGGCAGGCACCGAGTATGAAGGCCGCACGGTCATCATGTCGGCGCTGACCCTGTACCTCGACTTCATCAACATGTTCCTGTTCATCCTTCGTCTGTTCGGCAGCAGCCGCGACTAAGCAGCAGGGTAATCCAAAAACACCGGCCCGGCGGGGAAACTCGCCGGGCCTTTTGTTTGTTCTCCTCCAGCCTCCAGCTCCCCGGGAAATTGAATGCGCCTCGCGATAGACGTTATGTTGGATTACTGGATCGAGGACGCAGCGGACGTGTTGCTGCAGATCGAAGTCGCCGCCCTGCCAGACCAGAAGCTTGAAAAGCAGGATCTGAAGGTCTGGACCGATACGCCACTGGTCGCGGTAATCGGCGAGGATGGAATCGGTCAGCGCTGCCTGGCGCGCGGCACGGGTAGTTTTCGTGCCGAGTATCACGCGGTCGTGTCGATCGACCGGCCGACGGTGGACATTTCAACCCTCGCCGCCGCGCCGCCGCGCGCGCTGCCGGGGGCGATCATCGCGTACCTGTTGCCCAGCCGCTACTGTGAGTCGGATCGGTTCGAAGGCTTTGTCCATGCCGAATTCGCGGGGCTTGAAGGCGGGGCAATGGCGGTCGCGATGCGCGATTGGGTGCACAACAATCTGCGCTACGAAGGCGGCACCAGCAGCGGCACGACGACCGCAATGATGACATTTGCCGATCGTCGCGGTGTGTGTCGCGATTATGCCCATCTGCTGTGCGCGCTCGCCCGTGCCGGCGGCATTCCGGCGCGGTGCGTCTCGGCTTATGCCCCCAATGTCGAGCCGCAGGATTTCCACGCCGTCTGCGAAGTCTGGCTCGCCGATGGCTGGCACCTGATGGACCCGACCGGCATGGCTGGGTGCGATGATCTCGCCCGCGTGGCGGTGGGTCGCGATGCCACCGACATCGCCTTCATGACGGTGTTCGGCCGTACCGTAATGAACGATCAACAGGTGCAGGTGCGGCTGATATAGGAACAGCCCCGCCCCCGGTTCGTTGAAACGATATAACGGATTGGGAGAGAGATGTTGTCCGACACACCAAAACAACCTGAAACGCCGGAAGATGGCGAACGCGCCGAGGCATGCGATCCGCGCCAGCAGGCCGGGCAGGATCAATCGATTGTCGAGCGTCTTGCCCGGGATCCGGCATCGCCCCAGGCAAAGCTCGATCGTGCGCTGGACGAATCGATGGACGCATCCGATCCGCCGTCTCAGACGCCCCCGGGTGTTGGCGGCGATCCGTCCCCTTCATCGGGATTCGATGAAAAGGCTGAAGAAGCGCTTCGTCGCAAATAATCCTTCAGGGCCTTGCCGCCAATGTTGCATTGCGAAATATTCGAGCCGATGATCGGTTGCTGACGTCGTTAAGGAAACTGTTAACCATGTCGGCGCATGTTGGGATCGGATAAGGCAAGCGAGGTCAGGATCGGGCGATGAGTGCACGGATGAAGCCAGCCGCTGGTGCCATGGCATTGGCTGAGATGAAGGAATTCGCCGGTTTCAGTGCGGCGACCCAGCGTTACATCCGACGCTCACTCGATATCGGCCTTGATCGTGATGACGCTTTGGAACGCTGGTCGCGCGACGTGGTGGAAGCGGCAAGCATTCGTGCGCAGTCGCGCCTTTATGATCGCTTGCCGGATATCAGGGCGATGATCCCGGACGATAGCGGCCTTGAATCGGTCGAGCAGTTTCTGGGCCCGCTCGTCACTGTGAGTGCGTTCGATCTGGGGCAGGGGCGGCTGACGAGCTTTGCGTCGTATCGGTTTCTCTATGAGCGGCTGATCGGCGCGCAGATCCGGCCTTGGCTGCCTGGTGCCTTTTGTGCCGCAGCGGCCTTGCCCAACCTGCACCCGGAAATGCGCCGTCAGCTGCTCCAATCGATCAGCGAAGCGGCGGCTACCGCATCGGGCTGGTCGAACCGTCAGCCATCCTTCTTCCCGCACTGGGTCGAAAAGGTCGACAGCACCGCCCTGCCAAGCTAACTGGCGCAGTTTACGCGCGGGCCGATCAGCCCCTCATTGCGCCCGACATCAGCTCGGTCGTCACAGGGTAGCCAATATCCTCCGGTATGCACAAAAGCGTCTCGTCGCCGCGCGTTTCAACCCAGGGCGTTACCGTGGTGACCGGGAAAGCGCGCGCATGTGCACAGGCATCGGCAAAGCTGGAGAATTGTGCCAGCCGCTCAAGATTACGCCGCGTCGGAAAAATGATCGTCGCGCGACCGGCATTGGCTTCGTCGATCACATCCTGCGCACTCATCCAGAAGACACGGGTATTTTCGGTCGCATCGACGATAGGATCCGGAGAATCGGCGGGCAGTGCCGCCAGAAAGAAAATCGTATCGAAGATCCGCATGTTCGCATGCGCGGGCAGCCAGCGAGCAAAAGGCACCAGCGCCGCAGACTCAAGCGCCAGGCCGTTTGCGGCAAGAAGCACTCCGAACGGCTCGCCGGCGTGCAAGCCGGTTCGGATCGCCGCGAGTTGGGCTTCATTGGGCATCGGTGACAGACCGACGGCGATGCCGGCTTCCTCGATTGTCTCGCGAATTGCGGCAATCCGGGCAGGGCCATGCGGATCGTCGGCCAAGTGGATTGCGGCGAGCGCATAATCTTCCGGATCGATCCGCCCGCCGGGGAACACCAGCGCACCACCGGCAAATACCATCGCCCGTGCGCGTTCGACCATCAGCAATTCTGGCGGGCCATCCACACGATCACGAAACAGCACCAGCGTCGCGGCTGGAATCGCTTCAGCCAAGGGCGCATCGGCGGGTTGGGGGGCGGAGTCGTGCGTCATCTTCGCAACCCTAATGGAGAACCGGCGACGATCTTACTAGATGGACCTAAGGTGCAGAGGGCGGGACGGTGACCTCGGGCTCAACGCTCAAATCCTCGCCAAGGCCGCCGGCTTCGACGGGTGCCTTGGCGAAAATCTCCCACACTGCCATGAACAGGGCAGCAATGACGGGGCCGAGCACGAAGCCGTTGAATCCCATCAGTTCAAACCCGCCGAGCGTGGAGATCAGCACCAGATAATCAGGCATCCGTGCCTCACGTCCGACGAGGATCGGCCGCACGACATTATCGACGCTGCTGATGATGAAAAACCCGCACAGGAACAGCACCGCCCCTTGCCAGGTTTCCCCCGTCGCGAGCAGATAAGCCGAGGCGGGCACCCAGATAATGGCCGTACCAATGGCCGGGAACAGTGAGAAAATCCCCATCGCGACGCCCCACAGCAGCGCGCCGCTGATCCCGAGCGACCAGAAAATCAGGCCGCCGATCAGCCCCTGCAGAATGCCGACGATCACGCTGCCCTTGATGGTCGCCCGCACAACGGCAACGAACCGGTTGACGAGCAGACTGCGCTGGTCATGGGCCAGCGGCAGGCACCGTTCCACCCGGGAGATCAGGACATTCCCGTCACGCAGCAGAAAAAAGGTGAGATACAGCATCACGCCAAGCGACAGGAAAAAGCCGAGCGCGCTTTGCCCGACATTGAGTGCCTGGCCAGCCAGGGTTTGAAAACTCGACGCAATGCCCTGGCCGATTCTCGCCTGGACTGCGGAAAAATCGGTCAGCCCGCGCACTGACAGCCATTCGCGCGCCATCTGGGGCAGGTTGCGTTCCGCCTCGGTGAATATGCGGCTCAGGTCGATCTCACCGCGCTGGAATTTTGCATATACGGTTGATGCTTCGCTGATCAGCGCGCTGCTGAGCAACATAGCGGGGACGATTACGACCGCGATAATCACCAGAAGCGTAAACGTTGCGGTCAGATTGGGGCGCCCTGGCATCTGCCGCAGCAGCCAGCTGTTGAACGGGGCGAACAGGATCGTCGCAATGACGCCCCAGAGAATCGCACCGATGAACGGCCCGATCAGCCATGCAAACGCGACCGTCGCGATGACGACGAGCAGCAGCAGGAAGCCCTGTTCCAATGGCGAGCGAGTCTCCGCCATTATATCCGCTCGTTCAGGACGTTACCGGGGGCGTAAGCGCGGGATTGGGGCAATTTCATTCGGCAGCATTACGATGAGCGCTGCTTGCTAAGCAACACTCCTTGCGTCGACGGGCACGGCGGGATCCGCTTGTAGAGCCAGATGAACGAAGCCCGCAGGATCAGGCTGACAGACGGCACCCGCGATAAGCATTATAGTCGCAGAAATGTCCTGGCGGCACGCCGCCAGGACGAAATGACGATCAGGCAGCAGCGCCGACCTTGGCTGGTTTTGTCCATTCATTGCCTTTCATGAAGGCATCGAGCGGGGTGCCGGTCAGGTGGTTCGTGTAGTTGCTCATCACCTTGGTGGCGATGCCGAGCACAACCTCGAGGACATTCTGGCGGGTGTAGCCCGCATCGAGAAACGCCTGAACGCCGGCGTCGTCGACGAAGCCGCGGTTGAGCACAACGGCGGTCGCGAAGCGGTGCAGTGCTTCCAGTTTCGCGTCCGGGATGGCGGTGCCAGCGCGCAACGCGGTGATCACGGCGTCGTCGATCTTCTGCATTTTCGACAAGGTGGTGTGGCCGGCCATGCAATAATGGCATTCATGCTCGAAATTAGCCGTCATGTAGACGATCTGCTGTTCGGTAGTGGTGAGGCTAGTTTTGCCAAACAAATCCCACAGCGCCGAATAGCCAGCGAGCAGTTCGGGACTTTCCGCCATTGTCGCCTGCAGGTTCGGCACGAAACCGAAAGCGGCCTTGACGCCAGCGAGGATGGGCTGCGCGGCTGCAGGGGCGGTGTCGGCGGTGTAGCGTGTGAAAGCGATGGTCATGGCAAGTCTCCGATGAAACCCGGCGGGTGGATCGCTGCCGGTGCCCGTTAAATGGTCCATGCCTGAATTATTGAGTAGCCAGTGATATTGGCTATCATTTATACAATTTTGTTATGAGTGATCTGATCCGAGATCTGGCGTTGTTTGTCCGCGTCGCAGAAACGGGGAGCTTCTCCCGGGCTGGACGTGAGCTGGGCTATGCACAGCCCAGTGTGTCGCGAATGATCAGCGCGCTCGAAGATCGGCTTGGCGTCCAGTTGCTGGTGCGCACCACGAGGCAGGTCGTGCCGACTGATGCGGGTGCCGAGCTGATGGTGCGTGCGCGGCAATTGCTTGCCGATATCGAGGATGTCGAGAATGCGGTGCGCGGGGTCGACGGGCTGTCGGGCAGCTTGCGGATTGCGACGCCGGTTACCTTTGGCGCGCGGCAGATCGTGCCTGCGCTTGGCTCTTTCCTTGCTGCGCACCCCGGCTTGCGCGTCGATTTGCTGATGGCGGATCGGCGGGTCGATTTGCTGGACGAAGGGGTCGATGTTGCAATTCGGCTGGGGGAACTGGATGATTCGGGCTTTGTGAGCCGTCGGATTGCATCGGCACCGAGGTATATTGTCGCAAGTCCAGATTATCTCGCGAGCCGATCGGCACCTGACGCGATTCATGACCTTGTGGATCATGCGGTAATCGGCACTCAGCAAGGCGGAAGAGAGACGTGGGTGATGCGCGATGCGGCGGGCAATGCAGCGACGATGAAGCTGTCCGCCCGTCTGGTCGCAACGTCGGTCGAGGGGGTACTGTCGGCCGCAGAGGCCGGTTTCGGGCTGGCGGCGGTTTCGCATTTTGCGTGCAGGCTGGCGCTCGAACGCGGCACCTTGGTGCGTATCCTGCCGGATCATGAGCTATCCGGTGTGGACGTTCATGCAGTGTCACCGCTGGGTCGAAATATGCCCGCCAAGGTTCGCCATTTTATCGATCATCTTGTTGCGTCGCTGCGCTGAACGCGAGCGACACCGATTCGGCCGATTGACTCACGAAGCAATGGGGCGATAGGAACATAAAGTGAACAAACTTGCCCGAATCAACGGACCTTTTGGTCTCCACGCGCAGCAGCAGTCTGCGATGGATGTCCGGCGCCCGGTTTTGGTCCATGTACCGACAGGCCATGTCGGTATCGATCGCTCGCTTGGCGGCGGGATGGTGCGTGGCAGGGTGCATGAGGTGTTTGCCGTCGATGCGGCAGACGCCAGTAGCGCGACCGGCTTTGTGGCGATGTTGGCGCTTCTGTTCGGCGGCGGCATTGTGTGGTTGCGCGAAGAGACAAGCCAGCAGCGGCATGGGTTGAATGTGCTCGGCCTTGCCGAAATCGGGCTTGATCCGGCCAAGCTGATCCTTGGCTTGCCGCCTGATCCGCTGGCACTGTTATGCGCCGCGGCCGATGTGGCACGCTGCCCGGGCGTTGGCGTTGCGGTCGTGGAGATATGGCGCGACCCGCGGGTGCTGGATCTGACAGCGACACGTCGGCTGGCGCTGGCGGCGGAAACATCGGGGGTCACCGTGTTGTTGCTTCGGATCGCGGGTGTTCCAGCGCCGAGTGCTGCCCAAACGCGCTGGGTGGTGCAATCCGCATCATCGCTGCCGTTGGAGGCGAATGCCCCCGGCCGACCCGCGTTCGATATTGCCCTGGTGCGCCAGCGTGGCCGTCCTGCAGGCCTTGACTGGCGGGTGGAGTGGGATCGTGACCGAGCAGTTTTCATTGAACCAGCCGAAAATGACCAAGCCCAAATCGAGTCTGGCCAAATCGAATCGGGCCAAATCCAATCGGGCAAGCAGGCGCTTTCTGGCGCTGTGGTTTCCTTTCCTGTCTACCGATCGCCTGATTCAGGCACAGCCGGTGACGCCCTTGTCGCTGCGCGCCGGGGCACAGGGTAATGGCGGCGGTGCAGTGGCGACGGTGGAAAAGCAACGCGGGGCGATGCGCCTTGTGTCGGTCGATCCTCAGGCTGCTGCTGCCGGATTGGGTGCAGGGCTGGCCCTGGCCGATGCGCAGGCGCGTATGCCCGATCTGCAGGTTGTGCCGCATGATCATGCCGCCGATCTCCACTGGCTCGAGCGGCTGGCCGATGGCTGTGATCGGTATACGCCGCTCATCGAGCTCGATCCGCCTGATGGGGTGACACTCGATATCACTGGCTGCGCGCATCTGTTCGATGGAGAAGCAGCGTTGATCGCTGATATCGAGCGCCGCCTGACGCCCTTTGTCCATTTGCGGCTGGCGGTGGCGGGCACACCAACGGCAGCGCAAGCACTCGCACGATTTCAGACGGTGCCCGCCGCAGACGAGGCGCAGGCGATCAGGCGGTTGCCGATTGCTGCCGTGCGGCTGGATGAAGAAACGCAAACGTCGCTGCGCAGGGCAGGGCTGAAAACCATTGGCGATCTGGCGGCACGGCCAACGGCGCCGCTTGCCGCGCGGTTCGGGGAGGATGCCGTGGCGATGCTCGCGCGGCTGCTCGGGCACACGGACAGTCGCCTCGTGCCGCGCAAGGCACCGCCAGCTTTGTTATTCGAGCGCCGCTTTGCCGAACCGATCGTGCGCACCCAGGATGCGATGAAAACCATTGGTGATCTGGCGAGCGAGGCCGCGCGCGCGATGGAGGAACGCGGCAAGGGCGGGCGCCGCTTTGCTGTGCGGCTGTTTCGAAGCGACGGTGAGCTACGCGATCTGGCGGTCGAAAGCGGCTTGCCGCTGCGCGATCCGGTAGCGGTGATGCGGTTGTTCGGCGAACGGCTGGATACGCTTGCCGATCCGATCGATCCTGGTTTCGGGTTCGATCTCATCCGCCTCGTGGTGCCCGTGCTCGAGACGATGGCCCCGATCCAGCTGCAGCTCGAAGGCGGCACGATCAGCGATGATGCGTTGTCGGCATTGGTCGATCGCCTCAGCACGCGGCTGGGGCGCGGGGCTATTCGTCGTTTCGCGCGTCGCGATACGCATATCCCTGAACAGGGCGTGCTGGCGCTGCCCGCAATCGAGCCTGCCATTTCTGCCTGGGATGCGCCGACCGAAGGCGAACCGCCGCTTCGCCCGCTTCATCTTTTCGATCCGCCGCAGCGCATCGACGTGATCGCCGAAGTGCCTGACGGACCGCCGCATCGCTTCCGGTGGCGGCGCAGCGTGCATGATATCATCCGTTTCGAAGGACCCGAACGGATCGCCAGCGAATGGTGGCGGCGACACCAGGGATCGGGCCTGACGCGCGATTATTACCGGGTCGAGGATGCCCGCGGCCGTCGCTTCTGGATTTTTCGG
The DNA here is from genome assembly GCA_964631905.1 of uncultured Stakelama sp. Classification (GTDB taxonomy): domain Bacteria; phylum Pseudomonadota; class Alphaproteobacteria; order Sphingomonadales; family Sphingomonadaceae; genus Sphingomonas. Next base: position 1,303 of record CAZWAL010000055.1, on the reverse strand, counting down.
CACGGCCTTTATGATCGCGAAAAGCCCGATCCCGGCTGGTATGTCCACGGCCTGTTCGCATGACCGGGCAGCCCCCCGACTTTGCCGAACTGGTGGCGGCGACCAATTATTCTTTCCTGCACGGGGCATCGGCGCCGTCGGATATGGTGGCGCAAGCGCTGGCGTTAGGCATGGCCGGAATCGGCATTGCCGATCGCAACACCGTTGCCGGGGTGGTCCGCGCGCATGTCGCACTCCGCAATGCACGCGAACAGGCAGCCGAGGCTGGCCTCGCGGAGATTGATTTTCGCCTGATGGTCGGCGCGCGGCTGGTGTTCGAAGACGGTACGCCGGATATCATTGCCTATCCCGCAACCCGCCTTGGCTGGGGACGGCTGACCCGGTTGCTGACGATCGGCAATCTGCGCGCTGCGAAGGGCGGGTGCGTTCTGCAGATCGACGATCTGCTCGGCGCTACAGACGATTTGCTGTTGATCGTCATGGCCACGCCGCAGGACAATGTTGTTCTGGAACGCCTGCTTGAGGTGTGCCGTGGATCGTTATGGCTCGGCGCGACGATGCCGCGTCGCGGCGATGATCGCCGCCGACTTGCGCGGCTGATGCGATTGGCGGAATCGATCGATGTGCCGTTGATCGCCACCAATGATGCGCTTTATGCCACGCCCGATCAGCGGCAGCTGCACGATGTGCTGACCTGCGTACGTGAGAAAACAACGATCGCCGCGGCAGGGCGCCGATTGCAAGCCAATGCCGAACGCTATCTGAAGCCGCCCCGCGAAATGGCACGACTGTTCCGCGATTGCCCGCAGGCCGTGGCTGAAACAATGACATTTCTGGCACGGATCGATTTTTCGCTCGACCAACTCCGTTACGAATATCCGCTCGAACCCGTGCCTGCGGGGTGGGAGCCGCAAGGGTGGCTGGAACATATCGTGCTGAAAGCGGCCCATGCGCGCTATGGCGCTGATCTTCCAGCGAAAGTCCTGGCGCTGCTCGATGAAGAGTTCACGCTGATCCGACAGCAGAATTACGCCTGCTATTTCCTGACGGTGCATGATCTGGTGCGGTTCGCGCGGGCGCAGTCCCCGCCGATTCTATGCCAGGGGCGGGGGTCCGCCGCCAATTCGATCGTGTGTTTCCTGCTCGGCGTCACCTCGGTCGATCCGTTGCAGCATGATCTGTTGTTCTCGCGCTTCGTTTCGGAGGAGCGCCGCGAGCCGCCCGATATCGACGTCGATTTCGAGCATGAGCGCCGCGAAGAAGTGATGCAGTATATCTATCGTCGATACGGCCGCGATCATGC
>CAZWAL010000054.1:0-13995 GCA_964631905.1 uncultured Stakelama sp. | reverse complement strand
GCGTTTTCGCCTTTCAGCAGCAGTGTCGCTGATTTGATGCCCGCCTGTTCGCCCGAATGCTGATCGATCAGCTCCACCTTCATGCCGCGGCGTTCGGCCCATCGCGTATACATGCGTTGCAACATGCCCGCCCAATCCTGGCTCTCGGTACCGCCTGCGCCGGCATTCACCTCGATATAGGTGTCGTTGGCGTCGGCCTCACCCGCGAGCAGCGCCTTGATCTTGTCCTCGTTGGCGCGCGCGGCGAGCGCTGCAAGGCCGGCCACGCCGTCATCGACCATCGCGGTATCGCCTTCCGCCTCGGCCATCTCCATCAGCTCGACGGTATCGGCGAGTTCGGTTTCGATCGCGCGGGTGGCAGTGATCGCCTCGTCAAGGCGACGGCGTTCGCGCATCACCTCCTGCGCGGCCTTGGGGTCGTTCCACAGCGCCTGATCCTCGACGCGGGCGTTCAATTCATCAAGACGGCGAAGCGCACGATCCCAGTCGAGGAAGCGGCGTAGCAGCGCCAGCGCCTCGTTGATGCTGTCGACATGAGTTTGCGCCTCAGCGCGCATGGGGAACTCCAAAAAATCACATCAGGACGCCGCCAAACCGGGCAGCTATCGCCACATAAGGTGGGCGCTAGTAGATTCCGCCCTGCCTTTGCAAGAAATCGCTATCGTTCTGGGTATCGCCGCGCTGCTTGTTTTTGTCGCGGGTCGGCCCTGTATCGGTCGCGCGCGCGACGGTGCGGCGCGGCTCGCTCTCGGGCTTGAACGCTTCCCAGATCACCGATGCCTTGGGATCATCGCCCGGCCAAGCACCATAGACCTGCTTGCCCGACGCGCGGTCGACCCGCACCATTCGCACGCCCGGGGGCGCACGGAAGGGCAGGACCGGCATGCCTTCATAAGCCTTTTGCGCAAACTGCTTGAAGATCGGCGCCGCGAGCGTGCCACCCTGTGCGTAACCGCCGAGGCTCGAAGGCTTATCATAGCCGATATACAGTCCGGCGATCAGTTGCGGCGTGCCGCCGATGAACCACACATTGGTCGGCCCGGTCGACGTGCCCGTCTTGCCCATGATCGGGCGGTTGAGATCGCGCAGCACGGTGGCGGTGCCCCGCTGGATGACGCCTTCGGTGATGTGCACCATCTGGTACGCCGAAATCGGATCGATCACCTGACGCGCGCGGATCACCGGGCGGGGCATGGGCTTGCCATTCCAGTCGGGCGCGTTGCACCGATCACAGGGACGCCAGTTATCGGGCCAGATGACCTTGCCGTGGCGGTTCTGCACGAAATCGATCAGCGTCGACGGATGGCCGCGGCCCTGATTGACCAGGATCGCAAAGGCATTGACCATGCGTTGAACGGTGGTCTCACCCGCGCCGAGCGCAATCGACAGGAAAGGCGGATATTTGCCGACGCCCATCCGGTCGATCACATCGACCACGCGTTCCATGCCGGTTTGCGACGCGGCCTTTACCGTCATCAGGTTGCGCGATTGCTCGACGCCCCAGCGCATGGTGTGCGGACCGGAACCGCGCCCGCCGCCGAAATTGGTGAAGCATTTCTGCCCCAGTCGCGCGCCCTGATAGACGCAGAACGGCCCGTCGACGATGATCGAGCTGGGCGTCATCCCGTTTTCGAGCGCGGCGGCATAAACCAGCGGTTTGATGGTCGATCCCGGCTGGCGCATCGCCTGCGTCGCGCGATTGAAAGAGCCGAGCCGCGCATCGAATCCACCCTGCATCGCCAGCACCCGCCCGGTTTGTGGCTGTTCGACAACGATGCCGCCCGACACGCGCGGCACCGAGCGCAGCGCAAAATTGTCGCCTTCGGGTGCGACTGCAATGATGTCACCGACCTGCAGCGCGCCGAACGCATTGCCGCCCTTGCCCCGGACAGCCATCTGCGCACCCCATTTGGGCAAGCTGCCGGTCGATCCGTCGGCGAAGCCTATCGACGCGGCGCTCGCATCGCGCGAAATGACGATCGCGGAGCGCCAATCGGCGTAATCGAGCCCGATATTGGTGTTGACCAGCCCCTGCAGCCAGGCCTTGCCGTCGGGATCGGCGCCGAGATCGACATGGCCGAGCGGCCCGGTCCACCCGCGACCACGGTCGAACCGCAACAACCCGTCGCGCAGCGCTGTCTGCGCATATTGCTGGAGCTTCGTGTCATAGGACGTGCGCACCCACAGCCCGCCCGAATAGACGCTGAAAGGCCCGGCCTTTTCATTCTCGCCGAACTTGTCGATCAGCTGGCGGCGGACCTCCTCGACAAAATAGCCGCCGACGCGTTCGAACTTCGGCGTCTGACGCACCACCGCGCCGATCGGTTCGTCCTTTGCCGTGTCGAACTGTGCCTGATCGATAAAACCGTTACGGAGCATCTCGCGCAGCACATAATTGCGCCGCTCGATCGCGCGCTGGGTGTTGCGGAACGGATCGTAGTTGGCCGGCCCCTTGGGCAGGATCGCCAGATAGGCAAGCTGGCCAAGCGTCAGCTCATCCAGCTCCTTGTCGAAATAGGCATGGCTCGCTGCCTCTACCCCAAAAGCGTTCCGGCCGAGCGGGATCTGGTTGAGGTAAAGTTCGAGGATCTGTTCCTTGGTCAGCGAATCCTCGATCCGGTAAGCGAGGATCGCCTCCCTGATCTTGCGGGTGGGAGAATAGGTGTTGCCGATCAGCAGATTCTTGGCGACCTGCTGGGTGATCGTGGAGCCACCGCGCGCGCGCTTCCCGGTGCCGAACTTGCTGACATAATCGAGCACCGCACCGATCGTGCCAGGGTAATCGACGCCGTTATGGCTGAAAAAGGTACGATCTTCGGCTGCCAGAAAAGCGTTGATCAGCATCTTGGGATATTCGTCGAACGCCAGCTCGACGCGGCGTTCCCGGGCATAGCTGTGGATCGGGGCGCCATCGATCGCGCGGACATTGGTCGGCAGCGGCGGCTCATAGGCGCGCAGGCCATCGACCGAGGGTAGATCGCGCGCAAAAATAAGCCAGAGCAGCGCATAGGCGATCAGCCCCAGCCCGCCGAGAATCGCGAGCAGCTTCACCCACCAGCGATCCCAGGCGCGCTCGATATAGCCCTGAAGGCCGCTCACATCGCGCCGGATGCGAAAATTCACGGTGGAAGGTGGTTCAGCCATACAGGCCGCAGCCCCTACCCAAGTTTGCCGACGCTTGCCAGCCTTCGCACGCCGATCGGCACCTAAAGGCTAGGATTGGGTGACCGATATCATCGTGACGCCATCCGCCGGGCGAAATGGATGTCGACCGCGCGGCGCACGCTCTCCGCGATCGCGGCCCGCCCGTCACGCGAATCGATGAAGGCGGCGTCGACGGGGTTCGAGATATAGCCCGTCTCGAACAGGATCGATGGCATGTCGGGTGCCTTCAGGACGACCAGCGAGGCCATGCGGTGGAAATTGGGCTTGATCGGCATCAGCGGCTTTGCCTCACGCCCCAACACCCGGGCGAAATTGGCCGACGCATTCATCGTCTCGCGCTGCGTCAGGTCGATCAGGATCGATGACACATCGACCGGGGTCGACGCCAGGTTGACGCCCTGAATGATGTCCGCCTTGTTTTCGCGCGCGGCAAGCCGCGCCGATTCCTTGTCGGAGGCGACTTCCGACAGGGTATAGACGGTCGCGCCGCTCGCAGAGCCGCCACCGACGCTGTCGCAATGGATCGAGATGAACAGATCGGCCTTCAGTTTGCGGGCGATGCCATAGCGTTCCTGCAGGATAAGATATTTGTCGTCTTCCCGCGTCAGCGCGACGCGGACCCGGCCTGATGCGACCAGTTCATCGCGGATTGCGCGGGCGATCTTCAAGGTCACGTCCTTTTCGCGAAGACCACTGTCGGGCGAAATTGCGCCCGGATCGACCCCGCCATGCCCGGCATCGATCACCACTAGCGGGCGGGTAACGTCATCGCCGTACACCCGCGGCAGGGCGAGCTTGCGGCTGGCAAGCGGGACAGGCGTCGACACGCGGTACACCGCCGGCGTCACCCCCGACCCATAGTTGAACGGCGGCAGGAACCGCATCCGCCCTTCGGCCGCAGCGCGCGCAAAGCGGGCATCGTCGACCGTGCGCAGCATCAGCGTGAGTTCGTGGCCGTTGCGGCCAAATTTCCCTTCGGTAACGATCGCCGGTGTAGCGAGATCGAACACGATCCGCGCACCGCCATCGCCCCGTGCCGCCTGTCGGATGCCGTCGACCAGGCCATCGTTATCCACGCGGCCACCGGGCTGTGCACCATCGACATCGAGCGCGATCCGTTGCGGCCCATTAAGCGCAAAGGTGGATGCCTGCGCCACCACCCCGTCGAACCGGATGACGATCCGGTCCGGGCGCACGTCGATCCGCTCAACGGTCGCAGCCCAAGCGGGCGCGCCGCCCAGCCAGAAGGCGAGCAGGGCAAGGAGGAAAGACACAGAGCGACAATGCCGCGCGGAGGGCCCGCCGGTCCAGTAAAAAGGCATGAAGGGATTGCTCCCGCTGGGACAAGTGATGCGGCAGGCCTAGGGGGCAGCGCCTCAAATCGCGGTGAAACGATGCGGTTAACTTGCCGTTCGGCATTTTTTTGCCGGTGGGCGGCAATTCACTGCCGGTTGCTGTCCGCCAAAGGTGATGCTACGCCGTCAGCATCCGCGATTGTGCGCACGCCGCGCACGACCGGGTAATCGACCGCGCGATGCCGTCCGGCCCGTGCGCGGTCCTTCAGGTTGACGCTCGCATGATGCATTTCCCTTGCCCCGCAAACCGCCCGGTTCACACCGGCGGGCATGCTGGCGCGTGGGGTGTCGCGGACCAAGGGTCCCGGCGTGCACTGCGGGCAGAGGCAATTTCTAGCGCAACACGATCGACCGGAGCGGGCAGCGATGCCGCGCCTCCGTCGACACCACTTAATCGCATGCGGCCCGGCCTGAACGGCCCCGGCACGCGTGCGCGGAGATATATCAATGACCATGCGTATGCTGATCGACGCTCGGCACCGGGAAGAAACCCGGGTTGCCGTCGTCAAGGGAACCCGGATCGAAGAGTTTGATTTCGAATCCGCTGAGCGCAAGCAGCTCAAAGGCAATATCTATCTCGCCAAGGTAACCAGGGTTGAACCGTCGCTTCAGGCGGCTTTCATCGATTATGGCGGCAACCGCCACGGTTTCCTGGCCTTCAGCGAAATCCATCCCGATTATTATCAGATCCCGAAAGAGGATCGCGACGCGCTGCTCCGCGAGGAAGCCGAGCATGCTGCCGAAGAAGCCGCTTTGCGCGCCCAGGCCGATGCCGAGGAAGACGCACGCGGTGATGACGGCGACGAGGATGGCGATCATGACGGTGATCGCGATCGCGACCGGGATGATGCGCGGGACGATGACGACGGAGAAAGCGGCGATGCCGATTCGCCGCCGCGCCCGCGCAGCCGCGGTGGCAGCGACGATGCGGTGGAGGCGCTCCGGCAGCGCCGCATGAACCTGCGCCGCCGCTACAAGATTCAAGACGTTATCCGCCGCCGCCAGGTGCTGCTGGTACAGGTTGTGAAGGAAGAGCGCGGCAACAAGGGCGCGGCGCTGACCACCTATTTGTCGCTCGCTGGCCGTTACTGCGTGCTGATGCCCAATACGTCGCATGGCGGTGGTATCAGCCGCAAGATTTCGAACGCAGGTGATCGCAAGCGGTTGAAGTCGATCATGGCTGACCTGAAGCTGCCGCCGTCAATGGGCTGCATCGTCCGCACGGCAGGCCTTCAGCGTACCAAGGTCGAGATCAAACGCGATTTCGATTATCTGGCGCGGCTGTGGGACGGCATTCGTGAAACCACGCTCAAATCGGCAGCGCCTGCGCTCGTTTACGGCGACAGTGACCTGATCAAGCGCGCGATCCGCGATATCTATAACAAAGAAATCGATGAGGTGATCGTCGAGGGCGACGAGGGATATCGCCAGGCGAAGGAATTCATGAAGCTGCTGATGCCCAGCCACGCCCGGCGGGTGAAGCATTATTCCGATCCGGTGCCGCTGTTCCAGCGCTCCCATGTCGAGGATCAGCTGGGCGCGATGTACCATCCCGTCGTCCAGCTGAAATCAGGCGGTTATCTGGTGATCAACCCGACCGAGGCGCTCGTCTCGATCGACATCAACTCCGGCCGCTCCACCCGCGAGCATAATATCGAGCAGACCGCGACCGCGACCAATCTGGAAGCGGCGCAGGAAATCGCACGCCAACTCCGCCTGCGCGACATGGCCGGGCTGGTCGTGATCGACTTTATCGACATGGATAACCCGTCGAACAACCGCAAGGTTGAAAAGGCGATGAAGGAAGCGCTGAAGAACGATCGCGCCCGCATCCAGGTCGGTCGCATCTCCAGCTTTGGCCTGATGGAAATGAGCCGCCAGCGGCTGCGCACCGGCGTGCTCGAAGCATCGACCCGCCCTTGCCCGCATTGCGAAGGATCGGGCTTTGTCCGCACCGCATCGTCGGCGGGTCTCAGCGCACTGCGCATGATCGAGGACGAGGCCGCACGTGGTCGTGGATCGCAACTGTTGCTGCGCGCCAGCCAGGAAGCCGCCTTTTATCTGCTCAACCGCAAGCGCGCCGAACTTGCCGAGATCGAGGAACGCTACGGCGTGATGGTCGAGGTTGCCGCTGACGGCGAGCAGGAAGGCGCACGCATGTCGGTCGAGGCAAGCGGGCCGCCGCCTGCCTATAGCCCGCGTTTCGAACAGGCGATCACCGAAGTCGAAGAAGACGAAGAGATCGAGGAAATCGAAGAGGAAGAAGCCGAAGAAGAACGCGACGAGGAAGCGCGCGAAGATGCGGCACGTCCCGGCGAAACCGAGGGCGAGCGTGAAGCCCGCCGCAACAAGCGCCGCCGCCGTCGCGGTCGGCGTGGTCGTGGTCGCCCCGAGGGTGAGGGCGGCGAGCGCGGTGATGAGAATGCCGATCGCGTTGCTCCTGCCGACAACGCGGATGGTGACGATGTGGGCGATGATGCCGGCGAAAGTGATGCCGCCGAAGACATGAGCGACGGCGAAGCACCACGCGCGACCGACGAAAATGGCGAACCGCGCCGTCGTCGCGGTCGCCGGGGACGTCGTGGCGGCCGTCGCGGCGAAGGCCGGCCCGAAGGCGATCGTGCCGAGGCAGCGAACCAGACTGCCCCGGTCGAAGCACTCTCCGGCGATGACGCTGGCGAGGCCGCCCAAGGTGATGTCGCCGACGCTGTCGAGGAAAGCGAAGCGCCCAAGCGCCCGCGCCGCCGCCCCCGTGCCAAGGCGCCGGCATTGCCCGATACGGCGGCGCCGGTAGAAACTGAGGCGACGGTGGAAACGCCCGCCGAAGCCCCGGTCGAGGCCGAAGCCCCCGCCAAGCCAAAGCGCACGCGTCGCGCCAAGGCCGATGCGGTTGAAGCTCCGGCAGCCGAGGTTGCGCCTGAGCCGGTCGCCGAGGAAGCGCCGGTCAAGCCAAAGCGTCGCGCGGCGGCCAAGGATTCAGCCAAGGGCAAGTCCAAGGCCAAGGCCAAAGACACCGACATGACCGAGGCTACGGTATCAGCCGCTACACCCACGCCAGTAGAAACGGCGTCCGAGCCTGCTGTTGCCGAAGCAGCACCGGCCACGACTGGTTCCGATGCGGCGGCTGCTGACGCCACGACGGAAAGCGGCCCGCCGCGTCGCGGCTGGTGGCAGCGTACGTTCGGCGCCTGATCAGCTGGATTGATCGACACAACAACCCGCACTGGCAGATTTATCAGCCAGTGCGGGCCGGTTGCCATTCTGGTCCGTTGAATAATCGGCAGACTTGGCCGATATCAGCGCCATGAAAAAAGTCGTCGCCGCGTTTGCGCTTTCGTTGCTTGTGCTGGCGCAGCCAGCGCAGGCACAATCTATTCTGCGCGACGCCGAAACCGAGGCGATGTTCGCGGATATGTCGCGGCCGCTGATCCTGGCGGCAGGGCTATCCCCCAAGGATGTGCGGGTCATCCTGATCAACGACGAATCGATCAACGCGTTCGTTGTGGGCGGACAGACGGTTTACGTCCATTCGGGACTGATCAACGCGGCTGACAATGCCAATCAGGTCCAGGGCGTAATCGCGCACGAGCTTGGCCACATCGCCGATGGCCATGTGATCCTGCAATCCGATGGCGCACGCCCCGCGCTGGGGATCATGCTGGTCAGCCTGTTGCTGGGCGTGGCTGCCATCGCAGCGGGATCAGCGGAGGGTGGCGCCGGCATCATCGCCGCTGGCCAGCAGGTCGCACAGGGCAAATTCCTCGCCTTCACCCGCGTGCAGGAAGCGACCGCCGATGCGACCGCTGCGAAGTTCCTCGAACAGGCGGGCGTTTCGGGCAAAGGATTTCTGCAATTCTTCAAGAAGCTGCAGAGCCTGGAGTTTCGCGCTGGCTATACCAATATCGATCCTTATGCGCAGAGCCATCCGCTGAGCGGTCAGCGCGTCGCGACGCTCACCGAAACTCTCAACCAGTCGCCGGCCTGGAACAAGCCGTTCGATCCCGCGCTCGAGGCCCGCTTCCGGCGGGTGCGCGCCAAGCTGATCGGGTTCGTGAACGATCCCCCGCGCACGCTGAACGCGTTTCCGGTCGAGAACCAGACGGTGGAAGGTCATTATGCCCGCGCCTATGCCTATCACAAGGCAGGCTATCCCGAAAAAGCCAATGCCGAGGCGGACGCGCTGATCGCGATTGCCCCGCACGATCCCTATTTCCTGGAGATCAAGGGCCAGATCCTGCTCGAATCGGGCAAGCCGTTCGAGGCACTCGCGCCGCTGCGTGAGGCGACTCAGGCAACCAGCTATCAGCCACTGATCGCTACCAGTTTCGGCCATGCGCTGATCGCGACCGAAGACCCGGCCAATTATGTCGAGGCCGAAAAAGTGCTCCGCCAGGCCGTTTCGCGCGATTATGAAAACCCGTTTGCCTGGTATCAGCTCGGCACGGTCTATGATCTGCGCGGCGATAAGGCACGCGCGCTGCTCGCGACCGCAGAGCGCGCCAGCCTCTCGGGTGATTCGCGCACCGCGGCGTTCAGCGCCCGCGCGGCGATGGGCGCGTTGCCGCAGAACAGCGTCGACTGGATCAGGGCGCAGGATATTGCGCTCGCGTCGCAGAATGAACTTGATGATACAAAGGGTGGACGGCGGCGATGATCGATAAACTTGCCGGCAATCGCCTGTTGCTCGCGGGCGTAGCCGCCGCATCTGCGCTGATCGGTGCGGGCGCGATGGCGGGTGTGAACCAGCTTTCAGGCAGCACCGGGGCTGTGCCGAACCGCGCCGGCATCGAGCGTGTGGTGCGCGAGTACGTGCTCGCCCATCCTGAGATCATTCCCGAGGCGATGGGGCTGATGCGCGAGCGCGAAACAGGGCGCGACATTGCCGCCAATCGCGCCGCGATTATGACGCCTTATGGCAATGCCTGGATCGGCAACCCCAAGGGCGATGTGACGATCGTTCAATATTTCGATTATAATTGTGGTTTCTGCCGATCGAGCCTGCCGGTGGTGTTTTCACTGGTGGCGAGCGACCCGCAACTGCGCGTCGTGTTCCGCGAACTGCCGATCCTGTCGGAAGAAAGTCGCACTGCCGCGCGGCTGAGCCTCGTCGCGGCCGAACGCGGGCGCTTCAAGCAGTTCCACGAGGCGCTTTATGCCGGCGGGCGCATTACCGACGAGTCGATCAATGGTGCGCTGAAGGCGGCAGGGATCGATGCCTTTACCGCGCAGGCGGCAGCCGCCAGCCCGCGCATCGATGCCGAAATCCAGCGCAACCTGGGTGTGGCGCAGAAACTGGGGATGACGGGAACGCCATCCTGGGTGATTGGCAACAATGTTGTCTCAGCCGCGCTGCCGATCGAGGAATTACGCGCCCAGATCGCCAAAGTGCGCGCAAAGAGCTGATCGGTTGAGGCGCAGGTGATTGTAGACGATCACCCCGCTCCCCATTTGCCGCATCAGCAGACACAGGGGCATTCATGACAACGATTCTGGCCGTAAACGGCCTGACCAAGACCTATGCGTCCGGGCTGACCGCGCTCGACCACGTCGATCTGACGATCAACCGCGGCGAGATTTTCGCGCTGCTCGGGCCGAACGGCGCGGGCAAGACGACGCTGATCAGCATTATTTGCGGGCTTGTAACGCCGAGCGGCGGCAGCGTGAGCGTGGACGGGAATGACATCCAGCGTGACTATCGCGCCGCGCGCTACCGGATTGGCCTCGTCCCGCAGGAATTGTCGACCGATGCGTTCGAAACCGTGCTCGCGACGGTGAAGCTGAGCCGCGGTTTGTTCGGCCGCGCCCCCAACCCCGCCGTCATCGAACACATCCTGCGCGACCTGTCGCTTTGGGACAAGCGCAACAACAAGATCATGGAGCTGAGCGGCGGCATGAAACGCCGCGTGCTGATCGCCAAGGCGCTGTCGCACGAGCCCGATATCCTGTTCCTCGATGAGCCGACCGCCGGCGTCGATGTCGAGCTGCGCCGCGACATGTGGAATTTGGTGCGCGGGCTGCGTGACCGCGGCACCACGATCATCCTGACGACGCATTATCTGGAAGAAGCCGAGGAAATGGCCGACCGGGTCGGTGTGATCCTGAAGGGCAAGCTGATCCTGGTTGAGGACAAGACGACGCTGATGCAGAAGCTCGGCAAGAAAACGCTGACGATCAACCTGGCCGAACCGCTGACCGCTGTGCCGCCTGAACTGGCGCAGTGGCATCCGGTGCTGAAGGCCGACGGATACGAGCTGGAATATGTGTTCGAAGCGAATACCGAGCGGACCGGCATCCCCTCGCTGCTCCGCGCGCTCGGTGATCTGGGGATCGGCTTCAAGGATCTGAACACCGCGCAAAGCTCACTCGAGGATATCTTCGTCGGGCTCGTCCACCAATCGGCGGAGCAGGCAGCATGAACGGCATGAACTGGTATGGCATCGCCGCCATCTATCAATTCGAAATTGCCCGTTTTGGCCGCACGATCGCGACAAGCCTTTTGACTCCGGTGATCACCACCTCGCTTTATTTCATCGTGTTCGGGTCGGCGATCGGATCGAAGATCACCACCGTCGACGGCGTGCCCTATGGCGCGTTCATCGTGCCGGGGCTGATCATGCTGTCGATGCTGACCGAGGGGATCGGCAATGCTAGCTTTGGCATTTACATGCCGAAATGGTCGGGCACGATCTATGAACTGCTCTCCGCCCCCATCTCGCCGCTGGAAACCGTGATCGCATATGTCGGCGCGGCGGCGACCAAATCGATGATCCTGGGGCTGGTGATTTTGGCGACCGCGCATCTGTTCGTGGCGCTGCCGATCGCGCATCCACTGGCAATGATCGGGTTCATGCTGCTGACCGCGATCACCTTTTGCCTGTTCGGCTTTGTGCTCGGCATCTGGGCGAAAAGCTTCGAGCAACTCCAGATCGTACCGCTGCTGGTGATCACCCCGCTGACGTTTCTTGGCGGCACCTTCTACTCGATCAAGATGCTCCCGCCAGCTTGGCAGGCGATCACTTTGTTCAACCCGATCGTGTACCTGATCAGCGGCTTTCGCTGGACCTTCTTCGGCCAAGGTGATGTCGCGATCGAATGGAGCTTGCTCGCGATCGGCGTGTTCCTGGCGCTGACGCTCTGCGCGATCGCGTGGATTTTCCGGACGGGGTATCGGCTGAAGAGTTGAAGGGGGGGCTTTAGAAAATGCCCAAGAACTTCTTTCGCTGTTCCTTTTTCTGACCCTTGGTGCGGTTGCCGTTTTCCGATTTGGCGGTGGTGCCGCGACCGACATCGTCGCGCGGTTTGCCCTTGGTCGTGCGCTGCGCGGTGGCGGTAGCACCCGCCAGAATGGGGCCGCACGCAGCCGCCTTGGCATCGCCGACATCGACAAAGGCGAGCACCGCTGCCAGTGGCGTTGCCACCACGCCCAGTGCAACCGCAGCACCCGCTCGCGCGAACAAATCGCTGCTGATCGGATCGATTGCGGGCGCCGCGAAATAGCCTTTCACGGCCACCGGCGATTGCGCCGACAACAGGCTGAACTTCTTGCCGTCGGCGCGGAAGGATAGATCGATCGCTTCGTTGCGGAAGCTGAACCCGCCGCGCCCGACCATCACGTTCTTGCGGGTATCGATCAGGATCGGATCAGCCGCCGCAATCCCGCGCCGCACCGTAAAGCCGATCAGCCCACAATTGATCTGCACCGGTTCCTTCAGCCGACCCTGGAGCAGCTTGTAGAAATAAGTGCCGACATCAAGTTCGGAGAGCTGGACGTTGCGTGTCCAGAAGCTGCCCTTGGGCAGGATCACGGCGATGCGGCCGTTGGCGGTGCTCAGCGAGTCGTGCACGCTGTTGCCCGTGCCGGTCATCTTGATCCGCGCCTTCACGGTGCCGCTTGTGCCCGATTCCTCTACCCCGAACCCGGCGAGCAGCACGCCCATCGGCGTTGGCGACAGGCGGATATCGTAATCGGTGAACACTGGATCTCGCCGGGCATTGATGCTGATGTCCGAACTCACCTTGCCGCGCGCCAGATCGAAGGTCAGCGGCGACAGCGTCAGCAAGCGATCGTCGAGCGTCAACGTCATCGCGATGTTCGATACCGGTAGGCTCTTGGCGCGCACCCGCCGCACCGAATAGCGTACATCGGCGTCGAAATTCTTGAGCGATTCGGTGCGTAGGGGGGCGTCCGGCAGCAGGCGCGGTGTGCCGCCGACCTTGGTCACCGCCCCCGCCCCACCCTTGGCAGCGATCAGATCGGGATTATAGCCGATAAAGGGCGCGATATCGATAATGTCGAGCGTACGGGTAGCCAGTGTCGCGGTGAGCAGCAGGCGCGGCTCACGCATCGTCACTGTAAGCCGGCCAGCCAGATCGCTGTCCCCGAACCGCCCGGTCAACCGGGTGAAACGCCAGTCATTGCCCGCCTTGGTGAGTGCCGATCGCAGCCGATAGGCGCGGGTTTCCGGCACCGCGATCCCGGCGACGTCGAACAGATCGGCGATGTTTCGCCCACGGACGTCGACATTCAGCTTCGCGCCCACAAGCTCGGTCGCGCCGGGCAGGGTCCCAGTGATATCGGCCACGGTGCGGGCGGCGCGGATGTTGAGCGCGAGCTTGTTCTCGCCACCGGCAATTGTTGCATTGGGCGACAGCAGCGCGCCCGACAGCGCAAATGGTGTGCCGCGTGCAGCACCGGTGCCCGCGAATCGAATGTCGTTGGTCAGCACCGTCCCGGCAGCGCGGATCGTGCGCACGGCGATATCGGCGGAAAGCTGGTATTTGGGATCGCGATAACGAATTTCGGTACCCTCAACGATCGCGCGGCGGATCAGCGGAATGTCGAGCGGCTTGCCATCAGTTGCAAAGGTCCAGCTGTTGCGCTGGTGGGCGCGGTCCCACTGCAAGTCGATCTTGCCGCCGTCGAGGTTGAGCCAGTTGAAGCGGCGCTCGCCGAACAAGAAGCTCAAGGTGGCGATATTCGAATCAATCGTACGCGCTTCGAAGAAGTTGCGCGGGCCGGCCCAGTCGGGGTTGGAAACGCTCAACCCCTCGGCATAGAATTTGGCATCAATGATATTGAAATAGAACTGGAAATCTCCGGCCACCCGTACCTGGCGCTGGCTCATTTGGCTGGCGATCCGCTCGAACGGGGCCTTCAGGAAGCGTCCCTTGGTGACGAACAAAATCACCCAGGCGAGGACCACAAGTCCGATTACGCTGGTGATGGCGGCGATGATCGCGGCAGCTGGCGTACCGATCCGGATCGGCGCAGCGGTGCCCGGTGCGCGGGGAACGGTGGCTTTCCACGCCGGAAAATCATGATAACTCATGACGCATTAACCGCGCGCCTGCCCGAACGTTCCGACTCTCATCCGGCGTCTTGCAGTTGCCAACGGGTCAAGCTTCGTCTAAGCGCCTCGTCTTTCCGCGAGTAAGAGGAACTGCCCGGCCGGTATGGGCTGCCGTGGCCGTTCAT
>CAZWAL010000053.1:0-14163 GCA_964631905.1 uncultured Stakelama sp. | reverse complement strand
ATTTCGTCGCCAATCCGTTAACCAAACCGCGAAATCAGCGCAGATAATCGAATAACGACAGCGAGGTCAGGCGGCCGAGGCTCGCTTGCGTCGCCTGCAGGATCGTCGTGGTCTTTTGCAGCTCGATGATCGCGGTCGTCAGATCGGTATCCTCAATACCCGATCGCTCGGCTTCGCGCGTGAGCGCGGTCGATTCGAGCCGTGCGGTTTCAAGGTCGAGCCGCGCCCCGCGTGCCCCGATCGATCCGCGCGCGCTGTTCACCTGATCGAGCGATGCGGTGATGCCGGTCAGCGTCTGGCCCGCAACCGCGGATACGCCGCCGCCAGCTTCCAACGCGTCGGCAAAGCTGCTGAGCACGGCGAAGATATCACTCGCGCCTGCGCCGGCGGGCAGATTGCCGAAAATGCGCTCAGCCGATTCGCTGGGCTGGACGTTGGTGCCGTCGCCGACGGGGATCGCGATCGGATCGCCGGTGCCGGTAAAGCTGACGACACCTGCGGCATCGCGCGTCACAGCCGTGTCTCCCGTCGCTGCGCCGAACAAAGGACCGCCGCGCGCATCCTTGCTGTTCGCCAGCGAGACGAGATCATCGACGATCCCGCGCAACTGTGCGGCGATCACCGTCCGGTTGCTGTCGGAAAGCGTGCCGCTGCTGGCTTGAAGTGCGAGTTCCTGTGCCTTTTGCAGCTGGCTCGACACAGATTCGAGCGCGCCATCGGCCTGGTTCAGGACGGTTTGCGCAAGATCGATATTCTTGCCCCAGGCGACATCATCGGCTCCGGTCCGCGACAGCACCTGCAATCGAAGATAGCCGATCGCATCGTCAGACGGCGCGGTGAGTTTGACCCCCGATGAAATCTGCTCCTGCAGCGTCTGGTTGCGTCCGTTGAGGCTCGCCAGCGATGCTGCCGATCGATCGAAGAACAAATTGGTGCCGGTAATCGTCATGATCGGTCTCAGCGGATATCGAGGATGGACTGAAAGGTTTCGCGGGCGACCTGGATGACCCGACTCGACGCCTGATAGGCCTGCTGGAAGCGCAGCAGATCGACCGCCTCGCTGTCGAGATTGACGCCGGTCAGCTGATCACGTGCGGTAATCGCGCCCTCGCGAATGGCGTTCTGGGCATCGGACACGGTCTTGCGCTGGTCGAGCGCGGTCGCGTTGTTGGCGATCAGCCCGGCGGTATCTGCTTCGAAGGCGCCGCTGGTGCGGAGCGCCTCGAGCGCTGCAAGATTGCCATTGTCGCGCGGGCCACCGCCAACCGCCGCGGCAGCAATGCCGCGCCCGCTCGCCAGCGCCACGCTGATATCGGTGGGGCTCGTGCCGACCGCGAACAATGGCGCACCAGGGTTACCATCCAGATCGCGGCCTGCAGCCTGGACGGTGTTGATTCCGTCGACGAAATCGGTCGCGATCCGGTTGAGTTCGGTGCGCGCCGCGCCGATACGCTGGCCACCCTCGGCAATGCCGGCAAGCGCGCCGCCGCTGGGGGTGAGGCTGGATGCCGTGCCGTTCAAATGGACGGCGAACGATACGTTGCCTGAAGGCGCCCGCACATAAGTGACAAAACCAACATTGCCGCTCGTCGTCACGAAATTCGGGCCGGTCGCCCCGCCAAGCGAGACGGTGGCGCGTCCCGACGAATCGAGCGTGACGCCGATATCGCTCAGCGCGCTTAACTGATCGAGGATCTGGTCGCGCTGATCGAGCAATTGCGCCTGTGCACTCGAATTTGGCGTCGCGCTGCCTAGCCCCTTGTTCACTTTCGCGAGCGCTGCCCCGAGCGTTTCAAGCGAGGTGACCGCACTTTCGGCGGTGCTATCCAGATCGGCAGTGATCTGATCAAGCGAGCGGGCGGTCGCGGCAAAGGCATTGGCAACGCCTGTACTCGCTTCCAGTAGCGCCGCGCGCGGGGTGCTCGCAGCGGGGTCAGCGGCGACCGATTTGGCCGCGTTGAAAAAGCTCGTCAGCCGATCCGAAAGTTCATTGCCGGTCAGCGCGCTTTCGATGCCGGTCAGCCAGACGATGCTCGTTTCAGTGCGGGCGAGATCGGCGCCCGATGCCCGTACCGCGCCTGAACGAAGTTCGTCGGCGGCGCGGTTGATGCCGAACACGGCAACGCCATTGCCATTGGCGACATTGCTTTGCGAATAGCGGCCGCTCGACGCAGTCACTTCGGTCAGCGTCGCGGTCCGCCGGGCATAGCCGGGGGTGGCCGCATTGGCGATATTGTCCGATGTGGTGGTCAGCGCGGATTGATAGGCGCGCACGCCGCTTGCGCCGATCGACAGCAGGTCGCTCATGGCGTTTTACCGATCGTCGGACCCGAATCGATCGGTGCCGGTGCCGCCTCGGCCTGCAGATTTTCCTGATTGCGCGACAGGAATTCGACCATCGCCTTGCCAATGCCAAGCGGCTTGGATTCGGCCATGACGACCGATAGCTTCTGGTCCTGCATGTCGCGGAACGTATCGATCGCCTTGGATGAGAACAGCTCCTCGGCCAGATGCGTGTTGCGCATCGATTTCAGCATCATCTGCGTGAACACGGCCTCGAATTGCTTGCCCGCCTTTTCCAGATTGGCACGCGACGCGAGCCTGCTCGTGTCGGTCGAGACATTCGGGGCGTCGATGCCCGTGGCGGGCAGGGCCGGAATGGCGGGAATGCTGGTCATATGCGCATCACAGAATGATCAGGTCGGCCTTCAGCGCGCCGGCTTCTTTCAAGGCTTCGAGGATCGCGACCAGATCGGCCGGCGATGCGCCGATCGCGTTCATGGCTTTCACCACGTCGGACAGGCGCGGACCGGGTTCGAGCAGGAAGATGGGCTTCACCTCTTCGGCGATGTTGACGCCGCTTTTCTGCTCCACGGTCGTCTGGCCCTGGCTGAACGGGGCAGGCTGGCTGACGCGCTGCGATTCATCGACCCGCACGGTCAGTTTGCCCTGCGTGACGGCAGCAGGCCCCAGCCGAACGGCGGAGTTGATGACGACGGTGCCGGTGCGCGCATTGACGATGACGCGCGCGGCCGGTTCGGCGGCGGTGACGGTCAGATTCTCGATCTGGCTCATCAACGTCGCGCGCGAATCGGCGCCTTCGGGGGCAGTGATGGCGATCGATACGCCGTCAATGGCTTGCGCGCGGCCCGGCCCGAGCCGACCGTTGATAGCCGCTGCAATGCTCTGCGCGGTTGTGAAATCGGCGCGCGACAGGTTGAAGGTCAGCAGTGGTGAGCTCGCGAAGCCGGTATCGACCGCGCGCTCAACCGTTGCCCCTTCAGGGATACGGCCCGTGGACGGCACGTTGACGACGATCTTCGAGCCATCGGCCCCGTCGGCACCCAACCCGCCAACCGCCAGATTGCCCTGCGCCATTGCATAAACCTGGCCATCGGCACCGATCAGCGGGGTGAGAATCAAACTGCCGCCGCGCAGCGACTTGGCCTTGCCAAGCGCGGCGACGGTGATGTCGATCCGCTGGCCCGGCTTGGCAAAGGCCGGCAGTTCGGCCGTGATCAGCACGGCGGCCGAATTTTTCAGGCCGGGATTGACCCCGGCGGGCAGTTGCAGGCCAAAGCGCGATGCAACGCTTTTCAGCGACTGCACCGTATATTCCAGATTGTCGTCCCCTGTGCCGGGCAGGCCAACCACGATACCATAGCCCGTCAGCTGGTTGGTACGAATGCCCTGGAACGCGCCAAGATCCTTGACGCGATCAGCCAGCGCCGGTGTGGCCACCAGCATCGAGAGCACAAAGGCAAGGAACAGACGGATCATGCTGGGTCCGATCAAAACGGGCTGACGGCGGAAAAGAAGCGGCTGAACCAGCCCTGGCGGCTGGCGCGGGCGACATCGCCCTTGCCGGTATAAGCGATCTGCGCATCGGCAACGCGCGTGCTGAGGACGCGGTTGTCATTGTCCACATCGGCCCAGCGCACGAGACCCTTGATCTGGACGAATTCATCGCCCCGGTTGAGCGTGACGCGCTTGCCGCCCTGCACCATCATCGTGCCGTTCGGAAAAACTTCCGATACCGTCACGCTGACTTCGCCGGAAAGCGAGTTCGATTGGTCGGCCTGGCCGGTGCCATTGAAACCGCGATTGCCACCCGCCTGCAGCGAATTGGGCGGCACGAACGACAAGGGGCCGACGGCGGGCGGCGTAAGGCCCAGATCGGATTTGGAGTCGAGCTTCGAGCTCGCCGACTTGCTGGCCAATGTGCGTTCGACCAGCACGATCGTCAGCGGATCGCCAACCCGGCGCGCGCGCCAGCCTTCGTAAAGCGGCGCATAGCCAGCCGATGCCTTGAAAATCGCGCCATCGGCGGGTGCCGGTGGCGCCGGTGGCGGCGGCAATGTCATTGAGAAATCGGTCTTGGGCGCCTTTTTGCCGAACAGGCGCGCATCTGCGACGCTCGGCGTAAACGCGGCGACCAGCACGGCGCCTGCGACCAGCCCGCTCGCGAATTTGACGAGCGCGTTGTATGCGACGGGAGCAGGATCAGACGTTCTGGTTGACATATTGCAGCATTTCATTGGTGGCGGTGATCATCTTCGAATTCACTTCGTAGGCCCGCTGGGTTTCGATCATGTTAACCAGTTCTTCGACCACGTTGACGTTTGACCCTTCGAGCATCCCCTGGCGAATGTTGCCGCGGCCATCCTGCCCGGCGATGCCCAGATTGGCGGCACCGCTGGCTGCGGTTTCGGTCAGGTAATTGTCGCCTGCTGCCTGAAGGCCTGCGTTGTTGGGAAAAATCGCGAGCTGGATCTGGCCGATCTGACTCGGCTCGGTCTGCCCGGCAATCGTCGCCGATACGGTGCCATCGGTGCCGATCGTGATCGATGTCGCGCCTTCCGGCACGGTGATGCCGGGTTGCACGGCATAGCCCTCGGCCGTCACCAGCTGGCCATCGGCGGAGCGTGAGAAATTGCCCGCACGGGTGTAGCCAAGGCCACCGCCGGGCATCGTCACCTGAAAATAACCATCGCCGTCGAGCGCGAGATCAAGCGAGTTGCCCGTGGTCGCGAGCGACCCCTGCGTGTCGATCCGCGACGTCCCCTGAATGCGAACGCCGGTGCCCAGGTTCAGGCCGGTCGCATATTTGGTTTCGGACGTGCTTGGCGCGCCGGGCGCGGTAATCGTTTGATAGGCAAGCGTTTCGAACGCTGCCCGATCGCGCTTGTAGCCCGTCGTGTTGACGTTGGCGAGGTTGTTCGAGATGACCCGCATGCGCATGTCCTGGGCATCAAGCCCGGTCCGTGCGATGTGCATTGCTGCGCTGCCCATGTCCTTATTCCCCTTTAGCCGGGCAGGCGCATCAGGGATGCGCCGCCTTCATCGAGTTCCTTGGCCGACTTGATCAGATTGGCCTGCACTTCGTAGCTGCGCTGGTTTTCGATCATGTCGACCAGCGCCTCGGTAAGATTGACGTTCGATCCCTCGAGCGAACCCGTGACGACCGTTGCCGTCGGATCGCCCGGCAGCGCGCCGCCGCCACGGACATGAAGCAGGTTGTCCAGCCCCTTGACGGTGTCCGAACCTTTCACACTCGCCAGCTTGATCTTGTCGACGATCACCGGTGTCGATCCGGGTTCTGCACCGAACGGGACGATCGCGATGTTGCCATCGGGCGTAATCGTCATGCTCTGTGCGGGCGGCACGGTGATCGGACCCCCCGATCCGATCACCGGGAAACCGTCACCGGTTTCCAGCACGCCCGACGCCGCGACCGACAGATCACCACGCCGGGTATAGGCTTCGCTGCCATCGGCGGCCTGCACTGCCATCCACGCGTCGCCGGCCACCGCGATATCGAGCGGTTTGCCGGTGGAGAAAATCGCGCCCGGCCGCCGGTCGAGATCGGTGATCTCTTCCGATGCGGGCTGGCGCGACAACAGCCCGTCGCCTTTCACGGACAACTGATCGAACACCACCCGCTCGGCGCGAAAGCCGATCGTGGAAGCGTTCGCCATATTGTTGGCGATCGCCGCCTGCGCTGCCATGTGCCCCTTCAGGCCCGACGCCGCAGTGTAAATCAGCTTGTCCATTCAACTGGCCCCGATCGTCTTGATTACTGGATGTTGAAGATCGTCTGCGAAATCTGATTGTCGGTTTCGAGCGCCTTGGCATTCGCCTGGAAATTGCGCTGTGCCGCGATCAGGCCGACAAGTTCCTCGGTCTGATCGACGTTTGACCGTTCGATCGTACCCGACAACAGGCCACCAAAGCCGTTGCTGCCCGGCTCACCGAGCGCGGGCGTACCGGAGAGACCGGTCGGAGCCCAGGTGCTGGTGCCAAGCTGGCGCAAGCCCGATGGATTGGCGAAATTTGCCAGCAGCACCTTGCCCAGCGTGCGGGTTTCGCCGTTCGAGAAGCTGGCGCGGATCATGCCTTCATTGTCGACGGTCACGCCCTGTAGCTGACCCACCGCGACACCGTCCTGGCTGGCGGCGGCGACATCAAACGGTGCACCGAGTTGCGTGGTCGCGGTGCCGAAATCGAGCGCGATCACCTGCGGGTTCGGGCTGCTTGCCGGGGTAAAAGCGTCAAACGTGTTCGGCGTGGTGGGCGATGTGAGCACGCCGGCCGCATCGAAGCTCAGCGTGATTTCATCAACGCCGCCAACGGTAAGTGCCTGATCGCCGACGAAGTTATAGGCAGACCAGGTGCTCGGCGCTACGGTTTCGCGCTTGAAATAGGTCGTCAGAACCTGGGCGTTCCCTTCCGAGTCATAGATCGTCGTTTGGGTCGATTCATTATAGCTGGTCGGATCGAAGCGATCGAATGTCGTCGTGGCGGGGATCGCACCGCCGCCTGGCAGATTCAGCGACAGCGCAACGTTCTGCGTCGGGACTGGCGTGCCGCTGGTGGCGGGCAGGCGGACGTTGATCGCCGACGAGAGCCCCGAGGCCACAATCGCGCCGCTGCCATCGACCGGATAGGCTTGCAGGTGCGATCCTGCGCCATCGACAATGTAGCGATCGGCATTGACGAGGAACGAGCCGTTCCGGGTGAAGTTGACGGGGCCGCCATCCAGCTGCGGCTTCACCGCGAAAAACCCGTCACCCGAAATTGCGAGATCGAGCGCCGACGATGTCTGCACCAGATTGCCCTGACTGAACTGTTGGCGGTTAGCCTTTACGACAGTGCCCGAACCGATCGCCTGGGTGGGATTGGTGCCCACGCTGGAGGCGATGACGTCTGCAAATTCCGAACGGCTCTTCTTGAAACCATTGGTGCTGACATTGGCAAGGTTGTGCGAAATGACGGCGAGATCGGTTTGGGCTGCGCGCAGGCCGCTGAGTGAAGTGTAGAAAGACATGGTCGTATCTCCTGAGCAAGAATGGGGACGAAACGGGTCGGGGGTGGCGGATCAGCCGATCTGGCGGACCTGGGTTGTCGGGATTTGGCCGATGCCGGCCACGGTGAGGATGGGGGCGCCCGTTGTCGGTATCGACACCGAGCTGACGGGTGCCCAGACGAGCGGCGTGGTAGCGACCCTCGCTTCATTATTGCGCGCGACGGTCGTGATCTTGAACGGCCCGGTCCCTGCGGGTTCGCCGTTATTGGTGGTGCCGTCCCAATCGAACGTCACGGTGCCCTTGGTCTGTGCGCCGAGCGACAGCGTCTTCAGCACCGCACCGTTCGGCCCGGTGATCGAGACGCGCAGATCGGTCGCATCACTGGCAAGCTCTACAGCACCGGTCAGCCCGCCATCAGTGCGGGGATAGGCGGTGTCGCCAGGGGCGAGGACGGTACGACCGACATAGCTCAGCGCATCGCTCGTCGTACTGCCGGAGAGCTTTTCCTGGATCGCCTTCAGCGTGGTGTTCATCTCGGCGATCCCGGCCACGCTCGAAAACTGGGCGAGCTGTGTCAACTGCGCGGCGGCATCGACCGGGTCGGTCGGGTCCTGGTTCTTCAGCTGCGCGGTCAGCAGCTTCAGGAAATCATTCTGGCTGAGTGAATCCGCCTGTGCGGCGGTAATCGACTGCGCCGCCGTATTGCCGGTGCGGCCGATGCCCAGATTAGCCAGCGTGCTATCGAAAGAAGTCGCCATGATCAGCGTCCCAGTTTGAGGGTATCGAGGATCAGCGACTTTGCGGTCTGCAATACCTCGACATTGTTTTGAAAATTTCGGGCGGTTTCCATCATGTCGACCAGCTCGCGCGTCTCATCGACGGCGGCTTCGAAGACATTGCCGTCGGCATCGGCGACCGGGTTGGTCGGGTCGTAGCGTTTGGTGGGCGCGTTGCCGGCCTGGACGATGCTTTCGACATTGACGGTCGCAAGCCCCGATGCCTGATCGAACTGGGTGCGGAACACCGGCTTCATCGTCTTGTAGGCGGCCGCTGCCGACCCCGAGACGACACCGGCATTGGCCAGATTCGACGCGGTCGTGTTCATCCGCACGAGCTGGGCGGACATTGCCCGTCCGGCGACCTGAAAAATGGTGAGGGGTTGATCGGCCATCTTATTCGCCTCGCAATGCACGCGTGATCTGGCCGATGCGGCCATTCAGGAACGACAGCGTCGTCTGATAGGCGACCGCATTTTCGGCGAAGGCCGTTTGCTCGGTCGCGAGCTCGACGGTGTTGCCGTCCAGCGATGCCTGGATCGGCACGCGGAAGCGCGTGGCGCTGCCGATTGCCATATCGGTCATGTTGCGGTTGCCACCCGATTGCGCGAGCGCTGCCTGGAAATCGATGTCCTTGGCCTTGAAGCCGGGCGTGGAGGCGTTGGCGATGTTGGACGCAATCATCCCCATGCGCCGCGAGCGCAGCTCAAGCGCCGCTGCATGCACACCGAAAAGAAGGTCGTCTGACACGGGTCTGGTCCCCAAAATGTTCTGCGCAAAAATTCTGCGTGACCAATCAAGCAATCACCGTGCCAATTTGCCTTGCCGGTCCGGAAATGGCCGTTTGCCAGCGCTGATCCCCCAAAGCGGCAAGTTCTTGCCGGGGAACGGCAACGCGGCGGCAATCTGGCGTCGGATACCGGTCGTGCCGGACGGCGATGATGGTTGATGGCGGACGATCGGCAATTTGGCGTGACCCTTGCTACGCGGCGCGGCATGAACAGCATCGATCTTGCCCAGGCGCTTGGGCCGTATCTCGATCCGGTTGCGGCGGCGATTGTCGGCGGTGGTACGCTGGTTGCCGTTGTGCTGCGCACGCAGGCGCGTGATCTGGCGCGGGCAGCGGCCGCCTTGCCGGTGCTGGCGCGGCGGCGCTTTCGGGCCGATTCGCTGCTCGATCAGATTGCCGCGCTTGGCCGCATTGCCGCGCGCCACGGCGTGATGTCACTCGATCGATCGGTGATTGCCGATCCGGATGTATCGGCGGCGATTGCCGCAATCGTCGACGGCGCCGATCCCGATCAGGTCCAGACGATCATTCGCCACGCCCGCCAGGCACGGATTGAGCGCCATCTCGCAGCCGCCGACGTCTGGGCCTCTGCGGCCGAGGTTGCACCGGCGATGGGGATGGTCGGTACGCTGATCGGGCTGGTGAAGATGTTCCTGTCGATGAACGATCCGGCGGCGATTGGCGGGGCGATGGCGGTTGCGCTGCTTGCCACGCTGTACGGCGCGCTGGTCGGCAACTTGGTCGCCATGCCGGTGGCCGCGCGCCTGCGCCAACGGGCGCGCGAGGAAGCATTTGAACGCACTCGAATTGAGGCCCCGCTGGCTGCGGTGGCCGCGCGCGAGGCACCGCGCCTTCGCGACCAGCCGCGTCCCATCGATCGTGCGCTGGCAGACAGGTCTGCCGCATGACCGACGATTTCTTTCCCGAAACACCGCCTGCGCGGCCGATCTGGCTGATAACGCTGGCCGATCTTGCGCTGCTGCTTGTCGGGTTCTTCGTGCTGATCCAGGCGAACCAGACGCTCGATGGAAAAGCGCTCGCGCAGGGCTTGCGCGAAGGGTTCGGTGGAACGACGCGCGTCACCGATCCGATGCCGGTTGCGGTTGCTGCGATGGCCGATTTCGCACCCGGATCGAGCACGCTGCCGGGGTCGCCCGCTAGCATCATCGCTTGGGCGCGCAGCGCCGCGACCGATCCGCGCGTCCAGATCAAAATCACCGGGGCAACCGATGGCACGCCCGCCGATGTCGAACCCGTCACCCATAGCGCGAGCGTGCTCGCCGCCGATCGCGCCCGCGCGGTGGCAGCAGCGCTTGCCCGCGCCGGGGCGGTGCCGGCCGATCGGCTGACCATCGCCAATGATCCGACACCCGGCCGTCGCACTGTAACGCTCACGCTTGGCTTTGGCGGGGAACGGCCATGATTTGCCGCCCGGCAACGCCATTTTGCCGGTTTCGGCAGCTGTTTAAGGAGAAGACGATGTACCGCTTGCTCGCAACCACCTTGCTGATCGCCAGCCCGGCGGCGGCACAGACCGGCTTTCAGGATACTCAGGCGATCGATCGCGGGGTTGCAGCCTTTACCGGCAAGCCGATGGGCGCCGAGGGCGGTGCACGTGCGCCTGTCGATACCCGATTGAAGCTGGCGGCATGCCCGATGGTCTCGATGGCATGGCGGGCGGACAATCACGATTCGGTGGTGGTGACGTGCACTGGGCCCGATTGGCGCCTTTATGTGCCGGTGATCGTGCCGCCAACGCCCGTACAAGCCCCGGTGGCAGCCCCTGTGGCCGTGGCCGAGAAGCCCCAGATCGTCATCAAGCGTGGTGATCCGGTGACGATTGAGGCGGGCACCAATGGCTTTTCGATCAGCCGGGACGGCGTGGCGATGAGCGATGCTGCCCCCGGCGGGCGCTTGCTCGTCAATGTCGATGATCCCAAAAAGCCGGTTCAGGCCATCGCGGTCAGTGCCGGTCGCGCGACCTTGCCGGGTTATGCGCTGTAGCGCGCGTCCAAGGTAATAATTTTTCCTAAAGCTTTGCCGCTGGCGGTCGTACTTCTGGGTGTAGGTACGATCACGAGGGTGGAGACATGGTGGATCCAGTTGGGGCAAAGCCGGTTACGCAGGAGCGTTCCGTTGCGCGCGTTGCGCAAACCGCGCCAATCACCCGCTCCCGCTCGGCCGTTCAGGACGATGCCGAAGTGCCCGTCGCTGGTGGTATTGCCGGGTTGGTCGACGAATATGCCGCCAAACCACCCATCGATGAGGAACGCGTCGCACAGATCCGCCGCGCGATTGCCACCAACAGTTATCCGATTGTTGCTGAGACGATTGCCGACCGGCTGATCGCGATCAAGATGAACTGGAAGCCGCAATGACATCCGGAACGACGCGGCGTGACGCCCTGATCCGCGTGATCGATGCGCTGCATGCCGAGATTGCTGCGCTGAAATCGAACGATGTCGCCGGGCTGGAGCGCGCAACGCGCACCAAGCTGATCGCGATCGATACGATCGCGACAACCCCCGAAGCCGTGCCGACACCCGATGTGCGCGCGCTGGCCGAAGAGGCGCACCGCCTGAACGAAACCTGTCGCATCTATGTGAACCTGATGAGCGCCAATGTGCGTCGTCGGTTGCAGCAGCTGACAGGTGAAGGTCCGACGGGCTATCGCGGCCCCGCACTCGCGGGCGGCTACGCCTAAATCAATCTAACTGCCGGTCAGCTGGCGAGAAATTGGCACGGTCTTTGCTGTGAATGCTCCCGCAACAGGGGGCTACCAAGTCGATGACCGTCAATCCAATCGACACGCGCACCGGGACGATCCAGTCGGCAATTGCGCTGGCATCGGCCAAGACGGGTGTGGATTTCAATTATCTGCTGGGGCAGGCGCAAGTCGAAAGCGGCATGCGCGCCGATGCCAAGGCCGGCACCTCGAGTGCGTCGGGGCTATATCAGTTCATCGAACAAAGCTGGCTCGCGGTCATCAAAAAGCACGGCGCGGAGCACGGCCTTGGCTGGGCGGCGGACAGTATTGGCCAGGGCGCCAATGGCCGCATGACCGTTGGTGATCCCGCAACCCGGCGCGCGATATTGGCGCTGCGCAATGATCCCAGCACGGCATCGCTGATGGCCGCTGAGCATGCTGCCGACAACAAGGCATCGATCGAAGGCAGCCTGGGTCGCGCTGCGACCGGCACCGATCTTTACATGGCGCATTTCCTGGGGTTGGGCGGCGCCCGCAATTTCCTGAAGAACATGGAAGCGAACCCCGACAAGATCGGTGCGGCCCTGTTCCCGGCAGCGGCGCGCGCCAATCACAACATCTTTTATGGAGCTGGCGGGCAACCGCGCACCTTGAGCGAAATCTATGACCGCTTTTCCGCCAAGCTCGATCGCGGGGCGGCATCGGTGGGGGCGGTGGGGCTCGCGTCGCGCAGCCTGACGCCGACCGAAGCGGGGGACGGCTTGGAAGTGATCCCCGGCAATGGCGAAAGCCAGAGCGGTGCGACCCGCTGGGCGCAGGCCACGATCAACCAGCTGAAGGGCACCACCGATCGCGCGGCATCGCTGCTGCGGCCGACGCCCGACACGGCCCGGCTCGCCTATCTGATGCTCGCACGGTTGGGCGGTTAATCGATGGCATCCACGGTGAATTCCGGTCGCGGTATCGGTGCCATTGCTCGCGGCGGCGCTTTGCCCGTCGCGATCCTGCTGCTCGTGTTGCTCATGGTCGTGCCGATCCCGGCGGCCTTGCTCGACATTTTCTTCATCATGAACATCACGATCAGCCTGGCCGTGCTGATGGTCGCGCTCAATGCGCAAAAGCCGCTCGATTTTTCGGCGTTCCCCAGCGTGCTGCTGTTTGCGACGTTGTTCCGCCTTTCGCTCAACGTCGCCTCGACCCGGGTCGTGCTGGTGCACGGGCATGAAGGCGAAGCGGCAGCCGGTCATGTCATCGAAGCGTTCGGCACCTTCCTGATCGGCGGCGATTACGTTGTCGGGCTGTTCGTGTTCACGATCCTGGTGATCATCAACATGATCGTCGTCACCAAGGGTGCCGGTCGCGTGTCTGAAGTGTCGGCGCGGTTCACGCTCGATGCCTTGCCCGGCAAACAGATGGCGATCGATGCCGATTTGAACGCCGGTCTGCTGACCCCCGAAGAAGCCAAGGCCCGCCGCATCGAAGTGGCGACCGAGGCCGATTTTTATGGGTCGATGGATGGTTCGTCCAAATTCGTGAAGGGCGATGCGATTGCCGGTCTGCTGATTCTTGCCGCCAACATCATCGGCGGGCTGATCCTGGGCCCGATCAGCCACGGCATGACAATCGGCGACGCCGCGCAAACCTATGTGCTGCTGGCGATCGGCGATGCGCTCGTCGCGCAGATCCCGTCGCTGATGCTGTCGATTGCGGCCGCGACAATCGTCACCCGCGTCACCTCGTCGCAGGATCTGACCGGCCAGATCGGTAGCCAGTTCGGCTCCGCCAAGACCTGGACGCCGGTGGCGGCGATCCTCGCGCTGCTCGGCGTCCTGCCGGGCATGCCGCATTTCATCATCCTGCCAGCCGCCGGGATTGCCGGATTCGCCGCGTGGAAGCTGCGTCAGATCGCACAACGCCCGGTCCCCGTCGAAGAGACCATTGCCGAACCTGTCGATCCCTCGCGGATCAGCTGGGAAGAAGTGGCCGATTCTATCCAGATCAATCTCGATATCGGCTATGGCCTTGTGCCCTTGGTCGATGAACGTCGCGGCAGCCCGTTGATGGGGCGAATCACCGGCGTGCGGCGGCAATTGTCGAAAGAGCTTGGCTTCATCGTGCCGCAAGTGCGCGTGCGCGACGATATCAACCTGTCGCCCTACACCTACCGCATCGTCGTTGGCGGGGTCGTGATTGGTGAGGATACCGTTTCGCCAGACGAAATGCTTGCGCTCGATACGGGGCAGGCGGTCGGCGGGTTGCACGGCAAGCCGGTCAAGGATCCGACCTTCGGGCTCGATGCGACCTGGATCGCGCAGGGTGATGCCGATGCCGCCACTGGTGCCGGCTTCCTGGTCGTCGATCCCGGCACGGTGATCGCGACGCATCTCAACCATCTGCTCTCGACCAATGCCGCCGAACTGCTTGGACCGGACGAAGTGCAAAGCCTGCTCGATCAGCTTAAGGAACGCGCTGCTAATCTGGTCGCCGCGCTCAGCCCCACGCCGGTCCCGCTGACGACGTTGACGCAAGTGCTGCGCGGGTTGCTGGCCGAAGGGATCGCGCTGAAGGAATTCCGCCGGATCG
>CAZWAL010000052.1:3935-14216 GCA_964631905.1 uncultured Stakelama sp. | reverse complement strand
GGGCCATCTTGAAGACGCGCTTGCCGGTACGTTTGTAGAAGAACACCTGAATGATCACGCTCATCGCCTCGACGACAAACAACCCGCCGATAATCCCCAGCACAATCTCGTGATGCGCGACGACCGAGATCGCGCCCAGCGCCCCACCCAGCGCCAGGCTGCCGGTATCGCCCATGAATACTGCTGCCGGCGGCGCATTGAACCACAGAAACGCCAGCCCCGCGCCGACCATCGCGCCACAGAAAATCGCCATGTCGCCTGCGCGCGGTACGTGCGGAATACCGAGATATTCGGCGAACTTCGCATTGCCTGCCAGATAGGCGATCAGCATGAAGGCAACGGCCGCGATAATCACCGGCATGGTCGCGAGGCCATCGAGCCCGTCGGTCAGGTTCACGGCATTGCCGAACGCCACGATCGTGAAGGCGGCGAACAGAATGTAAAAATAGCCGAGATCGATCACCGATCCGCTGTAGAATGGCAGGTATAGTTGCGTGCCGTTCTGCTGGGTGATGATCCAGCTGGCGATGCCGGCAATCGCGAATTCGCCCAGCAACCGCATCCGCCCTGAAATGCCTGCAGTGCTCGCCTTCCGAACCTTGTCGTAATCGTCGAGGAACCCGATCACGCCGAAACCCAATGTCACGAACAGGCACGCCCAAACGAACGGGTTGGTCAAATCCATCCAGAGCAGGATCGAGATCGCCATGCTCGTCAGGATCATCAACCCGCCCATCGTCGGCGTGCCCCGCTTGGCGAGGTGAGTTTGCGGGCCATCGGCGCGGATCGGTTGTCCCTTGCCCTGTCGCACGCGCAGCCAGCCGATAAAACGCGGGCCGATGATCAGCCCGATCACCAATGCCGTCGCCACCGCCCCGCCGCTGCGAAAGCTGAGGTAGCGCACCAGGTTGAGAACGCCGGGAAAGCCGAGATATTCCGCAATGAAATAGAGCATTATGGTTTTTCGCCCCCCAGCGCCGTGACCACTGTCATCAGCCCTACGCTGTTCGATCCCTTGATGAGAACCGCATCACCCGCCGACAGCACCGTTTTCAGGTGCGCCAGCGCGGTGGCGGCATCGGGCACATGGACGAAATCCACCTGCCCCTCAAGCGCGATTGCGAGCGCTGCCATGCCCTCGCCTACCAGGATCGCATAGGATACGCCTGCTTCGATCACCGGCGCGGCAAGACCGGCGTGAAAGGCAGGTCCGTCAGCACCGAGTTCGCCCATCTGGCCGAGCAATGCGATCTTGCGCGGTGCGGGTTCGAACGCCAGCATCGACAGCGTCGCACGCATCGATGACGGGTTGGCATTATAGCTTTCGTCGATGACCAATGCCGTACCGCCCGGCACCGCTGTCAGGAAGCGCGCACCGCGCCCCGGCAGCCCGCCAAGCTCGGCCAGCGCCAGACCTGCCAGCGCCACATCGGCCCCCGCCGCTTCCACCGCCGCGAGAACCGCGAGTGAATTGGAGATCAGATGGTCGCCCGGCTGGCCGATCGTGAAACTCAATTCGCGCAACATCAGCCTTGCGGTGACAAAAGTACCGCCGGTGGCCGTCCGCATCGCTTCAAGCGCCCGCACATCGGCCCCGTCGCCGCGCCCGAAGGTGACGACGCGCGCCCGTTCAACCTCTGCAGCGGCAACAAGCCGCGCGCGGTGCACCGAATCGAACGGCACGATCGCCGTGCCACCGGGTTCGAGCCCCTGAAAAATCTCTGCCTTGGCATCAGCAATGCCACTCTCGTCTTTGAAAAATTCGATATGGACCGGGCCGACATTGGTGATGATTGCCACATGCGGCTGCACGAAGCGGGTCAGCGCCGCCAGTTCGCCTGCATGGTTCATCCCCATTTCGAGCACGGCATAGCGGCAATCGGCGGGCATCCGCGCGAGGCTGAGCGGCACGCCGGTATGGTTGTTATAGCTTTTGACTGAGCGGTGGACCTTCCCCGGCGCACT
Organism: uncultured Stakelama sp.; assembly: GCA_964631905.1. GTDB lineage: Bacteria > Pseudomonadota > Alphaproteobacteria > Sphingomonadales > Sphingomonadaceae > Sphingomonas. The sequence continues at coordinate 12,251 of CAZWAL010000052.1, read as the reverse complement.
GCGATCGAGCGCAGCGAACAAGGCTTCCTTGGTGCCCGTTTTCCCCACCGATCCGGTGACGCCGATGATCGTCGCACCGGTGCGCGCACGTGCGGCAACACCCAGCGCCTCAAGCGCGGCCATCGTATCGGCGACGAGCACATGGGGGTGCTCGGTTGGAGTGCTGACGATCGCGCCAGCCGCGCCGCGCGCAAAGGCCTGATCGAGAAAGCGGTGTCCGTCGGTCGCCTCCCCCTTTAGCGCGATAAACAGGTCGCCCGGGCCGACCTCGCGGGAATCGAAGGTGACGCCGGTCGCTTCAAAAGACGCAGAGGCAGTGCCTCCAACAGCGGCCGCAATCGCAGCGGATGTCCAGAGTGCCCCGCTCATGCTACGCACTCCCGCGCCACGCTGACGTCGTCGAAGGGCAGCACCATATCGCCGACGATCTGCCCCTGCTCATGCCCCTTGCCCGTCAACAACACGATATCGCCAGGACCGGCAGCAGCGATCGCTGTCGCAATTGCCTCGCGCCGCCCGGCGACTTCGGTGGCGCCCGGCGCGCCTGCCATCACCTGCGCACGGATTGTCGCAGGATCCTCACCACGCGGATTATCGTCCGTGACAATGACGAGGTCGGCAAGACCATCCGCCACCGCGCCCATCGGTGCCCGTTTACCCGAATCACGGTCGCCCCCGGCGCCGATCAAGACGATCAGCTTGCCCGCAGCGTGCGGTTTCAGTGCCGCAATTGCGGCTTCGATCGCGTCGGGCGTGTGAGCGTAATCGACATAGACTGGCGCACCCTGGCGGGTAATGACGGCACGCTCAAGCCGCCCGCGCACCGGCTGCAACCGCGCGAGCGCAGATAGTGTCTGCTCGACTCCGCCCCCGGTCGCGATAACCAAACCGGCAGCGACCAAAGCATTGGCGGCCTGATAGGCCCCGATCAGCGGCAGGTTGACGGTGAGACGCTTGCCATCAACTTCGATCGTCAGCCCCTGCCCCAACAGGCTTGGCGTGCGACCGATCAGTCGCAGGGTTTCGCCCTGTTCGCCCACAGTGATCACCCGGTTGCCGCGTTCGCGCGCGAGATCGATCACGCGGGGGGAATATTCGTCATCGGCCCAGACCACCGCCGCCCCGTCGGGCGCGAGGATATCGGTGAAGAGTCGCAGCTTTGCGGTAAAATAATCCGCCATGTCGCGGTGATAATCGAGGTGATCGCGGCTCAGATTGGTGAAGGCTGCCGCCTGCACCGGCAGGCCTTCGGTGCGATATTGCGACAAGCCGTGGCTCGATGCCTCAAACGCCAGATGCGTCACCCCCTCGCGCGCCAGCCCGCCAACATTGGAGAGGAAGGTAACGATGTCGGGCGTTGTCAGCCCGGTGATCACATTGTCATTCGCGGTCGTCACGCCCAGCGTACCGATCGAGGCGGCGTGGTGGCCGAACATCCGCCATAACTGGCGCGTCATCTCCACAGTCGATGTCTTGCCGTTCGTGCCAGTCACCGCAACTGCGGTTTCCGGAAATGGTGCGAAGAACTGCGCAGCGAGTGCGGCAAAACGGGCACGGGGGTTATCGCTGGCGATGTGCAGCGCACCCGTTACCGTTACGCTAGGCCGGGCGACCACGGCAATCGCGCCGCCCGCGATGGCGGCATCGATAAAGTCTTCGCCATTCACGCGCATCCCTTCGAACGCGCCGAAAATCGTGCCCGGCGCGACCTTGCGGTGATCGATCGCGAAACCGGTGACAGTCTGGGGTTCATCCCCGCCAGTAAGCGCCCCCAGCCTCATTCGGGATCCACCACAGGATCGCCGGGGGCGTGCCACAGCAGCGGGGTAAGTTCAGAGACGTCCACATCGCGGCGCATGTCCGGCATCACGCCGAGCATCTGGCCGGTACGCGCGATGACGCGACTGACGACGGGCGCCACCGTCCACGCCGCTGTCGTCTGCCCGGCAGACTGAGCATTGGCGATGGGCGAATCGAGCATGGCGATCACCACGTAACGGGGTGCATCCATGGGGAAGGCAGCGGCGAAGGTGGAAACATTGCGACTCCGCGAATAGCCGCTCTTCATTGCAATTTCAGCAGTGCCCGTCTTGCCGCCGACGCGGTAGCCGGGCGCTTCGCCCTTTCGACCGGTGCCGTCGAGCACGACGAGCCGAAGCAGCTGGCGCATCCGGTCGCTGGTCGTCTGTGCAAGGACGCGTCGCCCGGCGCTCGCCTTGCCGGGCTCCACCCGAAGCATGGTTGCGGGCCGCCAGGTGCCGCCATTCACCAGCGCAGCATAGGCACTTGCCAGATGCAGCGGGGTGACGGCGATGCCATGCCCATAGCCGCTCGTCATCACGGAGACGCGCGCCCAGTAAGTGGGCCAGAGCGGACGCTGCTTCTCCCGCAGTTCGATATCGGGGCGGGTATCGAAACCGAGCCTCCGGAACATCGCCTGCATCCGCGCTGCGCCCAGATCATCGGCGATCCGCGCGGTGACGATATTGGATGAGTGGACCAACGTTTCAGGGATGTTGAGATAGCGCTTCTGCGGGTGATCGTCCTTGATCTGGAACCGCCCGATCTTCAGCGGCTCGCGCGCATCGAACCGGCGCGACATCGATGAGGCAATGCCCGTGTCGATCGCCGCGGCCATTGTGATCGGCTTGAACGTCGATCCGAGCTCGTAGACCGACTGGGTCACGTTGTTGCGCATCCCGTCCTCAGTGGCACCGCGCACCTGATTGGGGTTGTACATCGGCAGCGATACCATCGCGACAACTTCGCCGGTATCGACATCGAGCATCACGCCCGCCGCGCCCTTGGCCTTGAACGACAGCATCGCATTGCCAAGCTCGCTTTCGAACGCCGATTGCACGCGCGCATCGATCGACAGGGCGACCGGCTTCGACCGCTCGATCGGATTGGTCAGCCGGTCGTTCAGCACACGCTCCATGCCGCTGACGCCGACGCCATTGGCATCCAGAAAGCCGATCGCATGGGCGGCCATGCTCGACTGCGGATAAAGCCGCTCGGGCTCCCGCGCGAAATCGATTGCGGGTTCGCCCAGCGCGTTTACCGCTTTCACCAGTTCAGGCATTGCGCGCCGTTGCAGATAGACGAAGTTCACGTTCGACCGCAGCTTGGCGAGATACCATTGGGTATCATGCTCGGGCATCAGCGCGGCCAGCTTCGGCGCCAGATCTTCGGGATCGTTGACCAGCTTGTTGGGGTGAATGGCGATCGACCAGGCATCGATCGTACGCGCCAGTGGCGCGCCATTGCGATCGACGATGTCGCCACGCAGCGGCACCAGCGCGGCCGCACCGTTCCGCGTGGTCGCGGGCTCGGCGAACACCGCCAGAAAGGTAAGCCGCAGCAGGATCATCATGACCCCGGCGGCGATCAACAGCATCAAGATCATCAGGCGCACAGGCGCAATCGTCGCCATCGGGTGGCGCGCACCGGTCAGCCGCTTTTGCGGCGCGGGCCGGGCGACGAGAACCGTCAACGGCTACCTACCGATTCTGCCCGCGCGCTGGCCATAAGGTCGCCGATCGTCGAATCGCTCAGCAGCTTGCGATCGAGCATCGCGATCGTCGCGACCCGCTGACCTGCCGGCCGCACCGGCACTGCGGCGGCGCTGGCAAGCACTTCGCGCACCGGACGAATACCAGGCACCGTCGGCCGCGCTACTGGCTGGGCCGCGACGGGCTGTGGCGCAGGGGCAATGACAGCGACCGCCTGGGGGGCGGCAGGCACGATATAGGTCGCGGTCTGTGCGCGCGGCGCGGCGCCCAGCGGCGCATTGAGATCGATCGAGGCAAGGGCCGCTTCATCGGCGACGAACTGGTCCGAAGCGGGTGCCGTGAGCGCAAACACTTCGCCGTTCCAGCGTTCCAGCTGGGCCAGGTTGGCGCGGGTATCGAATTCGGTTTCGAGCGCGCGGATGTCGCGCTTGGCGAGCAGGATCTTGCGGTCCATATCGACCACCTTCTTACGCTCGGCGGCGACCTGCAGCGAGATCAGGTAGAAGCCGAGGACCACTACCACGCCGCTCAGGAACCAGCCCAAACCTCGCAACCGATATGCCGCCGTCATTACGCTTCTCCTGCTGGCCAGGGCGCAGCGCTCGTCCGCTTCGCCACCCGCAATGTTGCCGAACGCGCCCGTGGATTGCGGGCAATCTCTTCCTCACCGGCGCGCACCGCGCGGCCGACCGTCTCGAAGCTCGGCGCCGCCTTTGCAGCGACCTGGGGCAGATGGCGTGACCCGCCCGGCGTGCCACCACTGCGCTCCCGAAAGAACCGCTTCACCAGACGATCCTCGAGGCTGTGAAACGTCACCACCGCCAGCCGACCGCCGGGCTTCAGCACCCGTTCCGCCGCCGCCAGTCCGTCAGCCAGTTCATCAAGCTCACGGTTCAGGTGGATGCGGATCGCCTGAAACGTGCGGGTCGAGGGATCCTTCTTGTCATGCGGGCGATGGCCGAGCGCGCGCCGTACGACATTGGCGAGCTCGAGTGTCGTCGCGAGCGGGCGGGCAGCGACGATCGCGCGAGCAACCCGGCGGGCGCGCGGTTCCTCGCCGAATTCGTAAAGGACGTCGGCAATTTCAGCCTCGTCTGCTTCGTTCAGGAACTCGGCAGCGCTGGTGCCGGACTGGCTCATCCGCATGTCGAGCGGCCCTTCGGCCTGAAACGAAAAGCCGCGGGCAGGCTGATCGAGTTGCATCGACGACACGCCGATATCCATGACGACGCCGTCAACGGGCACGGCGTCGCGCTGCTCAAGCTCGGCCTCGATTGCCGAGAATACCGCATGGATCAGCCGGAGCGCGCCAGCCGATTCCTCGACCAGCGCAGCACCACCTGCAATCGCGTCAGGATCGCGATCGAACGCAATCACCTGCGCGCCACTCGCCAGCATGGCACGGGTATAGCCGCCCGCGCCGAAGGTCGCGTCGACATGGGTTTCACCCGGTGCGATCGCCAGCGCGCCGATCACTTCATCGAGCAGGACGGGGACATGCGGCACGGTCACAGTTGCTCGCCCCGTTCCTCGAGAAAATGGGCTACCATTTCGCGCATCGTGGTATCCGCACGCGACGAGGCAAACACCTGGGCAGGGTCCCAGATTTCGAAATGGCTGCCGAGCCCGTAGAAAAACGCATATTTGCCGATCTTTGCACGCTTGCGAGGAAAGCTCGGAAAAATGAACCGCCCGCTCGCGTCGAACGACACCGTATCCCAGGCCATGCCGCGCCGCAGGATCTGGTCGTTGGGGGCCCCATCGGGCCCGGCATGGGCGCGCGCGCGCGCCTCGAGCTCGGCGAACCGCGCTTCGCCCTGGGGCACATCATAAGCGACGAGGCACGTGTCGCTTTCATGCTGTGCGATCACGATTTGGGCGGCTTCCTTGGGATCCATCTCGCGCGCGCTTCGGGCAACCAGGGTGGCGCGCAGCGACGCCGGGATCGCGACGCGACCCTTGTCGTCGACCTGCTGGAGCGCATAGCCCTGATAGATACCCCTGATCGACACGCCCACCTCGTTCGTGGTGCGCACAGCTCTCCCGTCCTGCGAAACGGCCCATCGCCGCCCGCAGAGTCGTGAATCAACAACAAGAGAGCCCGCCCCTGTTAACCACGGTCTATCGCGGGAGATTTGGGGATGCAACGGGAAATTAAGGATCAAAATGGGTGAGTACAGTCAATTTGCGGGATAAAGCCTTCGGACCTTCACGCAATATTCAACTTGTACTTGGTTTGTTCTATTCTGCGCCGTTAACGTTGGTGGCTATTTCGTCGGTGAATGTGCGGCATGTCCGTGAATATCGTCGCGGGAGGATCCCGGTGGGGCAATTTCCCCGGTCAATCCGGCCTGAACACCGATTAATGTCGATCCGTGGTTTAGCGGGGAGCGGCGGTCGTCTGGTTGGTCGCCTCGGTCGCTGCACTCGGCGCGACACCCAGTTCGGCCAGCGGCTCTTTCACAGGCTCGGTGGCATTAGTCGGCGCGACCGCGAGATTGGCGATCAGTTCGGGCTTGGCTCCGTCGGCAGTGGTGGCGGGCACAGGCTCTCGGCTAGCCGAACTAAAGATCGCGCTCGCCAGGCCGATCAGCAGCATAACGAACGCCAGGCCGGTCATGCCGACCTTTACGCGCTGGATAGTCTGTGATGGTTCCAGGCTGGTTTTCATGGCGTCGGCCATTGGTTTAGCGGCTCGGAATGCTTTTGTCGAACCAGCGCCCGTCGCACCACCGTCCTATGCCGACACCGTCCCTGCCCGCGCCAGCCCCTTTGCCGCAAGCCATGTCGGGTTGTAGAGCGTCGACAAATAGCGAAAACCCGTGTCGCACAGGATCGTCACCACGCGCTTGCCCGGCCCAAGGTCCCGCGCCAGCCGCACCGCGCCAGCCACATTGATGCCCGACGATAGGCCAAGGCAAAGCCCCTCCTCATCGAGCAACCGGCCCATCCACTCATAGCCTTCGGCGTCGGAAACACGGTATTGCGTATCGATCGGTGCGCCTTCCAGATTGGCAGTGATCCGCCCCTGTCCGATCCCTTCGGCAACCGACGAGCCTTCCGATTTCAGCTCGCCATGGGCGTAATATTCATACAGCGCCGCCCCGTGCGGATCGGTGAGCGCGATCGTGACGTTTTCGTCCTTGCTCTTCAGCCCCATGCCAACCCCGGCGATCGTGCCGCCCGTGCCTGCCGCGCAGGTGAACCCGTCGATCTGCCCGTCCATCTGTGCCCAGATCTCCTCCGCGGTGCCCATGATGTGCGCGCGGCGATTGGCGATATTGTCGAACTGGTTGGCCCAGATGGCATTGGGGGTTTCCTCTGCGATCCGGCGTGACTGGTGCACGAAATGGCAGGGGTTCGAATAGGGGCACGCAGGCACCAGCACGAGTTCGGCACCCAGCGCGCGCAGCGTCGCCATCTTCTCCTGGCTTTGCGTGTCGGGCATGACGATAATCGTCTTGTACCCCTTGGCATTGGCGACCAGCGCCAGCCCGATGCCGGTGTTCCCCGCCGTCCCTTCGACGATTGTCCCGCCGGGCTTGATTGCGCCGCGTGCCTCGGCATCCTCGACAATGAACAGCGCCGCGCGGTCCTTCACCGATGCGCCGGGATTGGCGAATTCGCACTTCGCGAAAATCTCGCCGCCACTGGCGTCACTGGGGCCTGCGAGGCGAACGAGGGGCGTATTGCCGATCAGCGCGAGCGTGTTGGGAATGATGGTCATGCCCCATAAATGGCGCGGACCGTGAATATGGGCAAGGGAGACAATCTATGCGCCCGCGTGGGATCGATTTGCGATCATTCCCAGCCAATGCCCTTGCTGCATCATCAGGTCAGCAGGCACGTATTGCAACTACCCCGCCCGGATTTGTCAACGACCGCGCGAGCCAGATACGCACGGCGGCGGCAGGCTGCACCTCAGGCCGGCTGCTTCACCGCCACGCCCGCCGCCGCCAGATGTGCCGGCAACCGCCCGCTGATCCACAGGAAGAACATCCGGTAATCGCTCACCAGCGACCAAAGCGGATAAGTGAAGGTCGCAGGCCGGTTTTTCTCGACGGCGAAATGCGCGGGCCACGCCATGCCATACCCCGCCAGCGGTACCAGCGCCCACCACCATCCGCCGAGCATGATCGCGACGGCGGCAAAACCGAACGTCATCGCGGTGCCGACATAATGCAGCGTCCGCGTTTCCGGCTTGGCATGTTCTCGCAGATAGAATGGCCAGAATTCAGCATAGGTGGTGATCTTGGTCATCGTCCTGCCCCTGTCCCCCATAATCGTTTCACTTCGGTCGCCCCGAAAAACCCGCCGCCGTGCGAAGCTCGTCTGCATTCATCAGCGCCCCGTCAGACATCACCCAGATCGTCCGCCGCATGGCGCCGATGTCCTTCGACGCATCGCCATCGACCAATACCAGATCGGCCTGTTTGCCAATGGTGATCGATCCCGTTTCCTTATCCGCCCCCACCAGCCGCGCGGGCACGATCGTCGCGGTCTGCAGCGCTTCGCCAGGGCTGAAACCGGCCTGCACATAAAGCTCCAGCTCGCGCACGATCTCCAGCCCCGATCCATCGGTGCCAGCGACAATCGGCACGCCGGCATCGTGGAGTGCCTTTACCAGTGCGACCATTTTGCCAAAGCTCGCCCGCCAATCGGCCCGCGTCACGCCTTCGGGCGGCTTGAACCCGCCAGCGCGAAAGCCGCGTTCGACGGCGGGGGGCAGCGTGCCGATAAAGGGCGCATAGGCCGGCGACAAATCCCCATTTTCAGGAACATAGAGGCTCTCGAAAGTCGAAAT
>CAZWAL010000052.1:0-3925 GCA_964631905.1 uncultured Stakelama sp. | reverse complement strand
CGTCGGATCGACGGTGATCTTCTTTTCCGCCATCAGCTTGATCAGCGACTTCATCGGCTCGGCGTTCAGATCGACGTCCTTGGCGTATTTGCCGGGGCCGTAGAAGCGCTGGATGCCGTTATCGATGTTGACGACCGCGTCGGGCAGCGCCTGCATCATCACGAAATTGATGTGGGTGATCTCATCATAGCCGCCCGCGATCACGTCCGTCGCGCGTAGCGTCGCCGGAATGTGGCCATGAACATGGAGGCCGAGCTTTTTGGCCTCCTTGATCCCCGCCCACAGCCATTCAGGTTTCATCGAGGTGTAGAATTTCACCGCAGTAAAGCCGCTTTCCTTCGCGCGACGCACCGCGGCGATCGCCTCTTCCGCCGATCCGACGCTGATCCCGCCCTGCGCCTGAAGCGGTCCCTTCCCGTCGATCAGAACCGAAGAATAGACCGTGGGGAACAGCAACTTACCCTCAGCGATCTGCTGGTTGCGCAGCACGGTCGGCTGGATGTCGGCGCCCGGATTGCGCGCGCTCGTCTCGCCCTGCGACAGCAATTGCAGCCCGGACAAATCCGAGCCGACATGCATGTGGGCATCCCAGATGCCTGGCGACAGCGTCTTGCCGGTGCCGTCAATGACGCGCGCATTGGCGGGCAGCTTTACCATGGCCGACGCCCCGACGGCGGCGATCTTCCCCTGATCAGCGATCACCGTCTGATCCTCGACAAACGTGCCCGTCAACGCATCGAACAACTTCACATGAGTGAATGCGACCGGCACGGGGGAGACTTTGCCGAAGCGTTCCTTATATGCCGGATTGCGCGCTGCGAGCGCATCGATCTGGGCTCTCTGGAGCTTGAGCAGTTCGCCGGTATAGGCTTCGGGCAACAAGGCGATGCCGCCGACAAAGCCGAAAAATGTACCGTCGGCGTTCATGATCACCGGGATCGGCTCGTTCCCCACGCCTTCCAGCGTCCACACGGTCACCGTCTTCGCGGTCGCCCCGCTGCCGATACCGACATCGACCAGCTTTTCGAGCCTCGCCACACCGCCCGGCAGCAGCACGATCCGCCGCCCCGGGGCTTTCATGATCGCCTCGACAAAATAGCCATTGGAGGCGAAGGGGCCGCCAAACGAGGCATATTGGGCCTTGCCGTCATACGGGACGCTGCCCTTGTCGATCGGCGATTGCCAGCTCGCCGTGCCACCCGTGATGGTGAAGGATTCCGCTGAATCGCCGCTCGGCGTGTAGCCGCGGATGACGATCCGGTCGGGCTGACCATTCGGGCCGGTATGGATAACCTGATCCTGCTCGAAAATTTGGCCGCGCAGGTTCATGCTCTCACGCACCGCGACCGTGCCGTCGGGCTGCTGCCAGACCGCCGCCGTGCCATGTTCGCCAGCAGCGGAAACCAGCTTGTACTTTTTGGCATCGGCGGGCGGGACGAGCAGCTGCTCTTTGGGCGTCTGTGCGCTCGCGGCAACGATACCGGGCATCGCGCCGGCTGCAGCCATCAGAGCGGCCACCGCACAGGCCGCATTCATTGCACGACGCTTCATCGACTCGCCCTCCAAATCGGCAACTGGTGGACAGATCATTCCCGCCCGGACCATGGTTGGCAAGCCTCACCGGCCCTGCCGTTCGCTGGCGGTTCAGCCCTTTCCCGCACCCGCAAAACCAGCTATGTTCTTTTTATGTTCCACAACGATTCGGCCCTCCAGTCCCACCCCGCGATAGGGTCGGTTGCGCCAGTTGCGGAAAAGCAATCGAGGCCCGCAACTTTGCCGCCAGCGACGCAGGATGAACTCACCCTCCCGCCGCGCCCGCTGCGGTGGCTGTTTCTTGATCTCAACAGCTATTTTGCCAGCGTCGAGCAGCAACTGAACCCGGCGCTGCGCGGCAAGCCGATCCTCGTTGCACCGGTCGAAAGCGAGACGACCGTTGCCATTGCGGCCAGCGTCGAGGCGAAGAAGTTCGGCATCAGGACCGGCACGCCAGTGTGGGAAGCGCGACGGCTGTGCCGCGACATCATCGTCACGCCAGCCCGGCACGACAAATATGTCGAGTTCCACGATGCGATCGTCGCGGAGATTTGGCGGCACATCCCGGTCACCAAGGTCTGCTCGATCGATGAGGTCGCGTGCCGCTTGCTCGATAATGAAAACAGTGTCGAGGCGGTGACGGCACTGGCGCATCGCATCAAGGCACGCATTCGCGCCAACATTGGCGATTGCATGACAAGCTCGGTCGGGGTCGCGCCGAACCGGCTGCTCGCCAAGCTCGCATCGGATATGATGAAACCCGACGGGCTGGTGATCCTGCCTGCGGAAACGCTGCCGCACCGGCTGTACGATCTGCCCTTGCGCGACATCGCGGGCATCGGCGCGAAGATGGAACGGCGGCTGGCGCAGGAGGGGATCAACGATATCCGCCAGCTGTGCGAGCGCCGCCCGCGTGACGCCGGTAATGCCTGGGGTGGCACCAATGGCGATCGGCTATGGTATCTGCTCCACGGCGTCGACCTGCCCGAAAAGCCGACACAGAGCCGTACGATCGGCCACAGCCATGTGCTTTCTCCCAGTAAACGCGGACTTGAATCGGTGCGGCTGACCGCGCGCCGGCTCGCGCTGAAGGCGGCGAGCCGGTTGCGGCGCAAGGGCTATTTCAGTCGCCTCCTCGTGCTCTCCGGCAAGTTCGAGGATGACAAGAGCAACTGGCGGGCATCGGTAAAACTGCCCGTGACGCAGGACAGTTTCGTGATCCTCGCTGCGCTAGATGGGCTGTTTCCGCAGCTCGCGGCGGCGGGGCGAAAGCGGGCGGGCGGGTTTCAGCTTCGCCAGATTGGCATCACCCTATGCGAGATCGAGCCAGTCGCGGGCGAGCAGGAAAGCCTGTTCGCGCATCTCGATCCCAATGATCCCTTGGCACGCGAAACGCGCGGGCTGGCGCTCAGCCGGGCGATGGACACGATCAATGAAAAATTCGGTCGCCACGCCGTGTCCGTCGGCCCGCTCCATGGCGGCCGGATCGACCGGGTCGGCACCAAGATTGCGTTCGGGCGCATCCCCGAACTGCACGAATTTCATGAATGAACGGCTTCACGTATCTGGCATTTCGGTGACAGAATTATTGCATTGCGATACAATTGGATGGCGCAAAACATCGAGTCTTGACGAAACTTGTTGCGTGGGCGAAGCGTTTCTCCACTATGACCAAAATCACGCTTACCGCCGCCGCCGCACTGCTCGCCCTGTCGCTTGCTGCCTGCGATCCCAAGACCGAGACGGTGACCACTGAGGCACCCGATCCCCAGGCCGCCGAACTCGCCAAGGCACCCAAGATCGAGCTGCCGCCATCGATCAAGTCTTCGGAGACGTTTCGCTGTAAAGACAACAGCCTCGCTTTTGTCGATTTCATGTCAGACGGCAAAACCGTTCACGTGCGCACCGAAAAAGGCGGCACGCCTGTCACGCTGGTGGCACCGGCCCCGGGCGAACCAATGGTCGCTGATGGCTATTCGATGACGGGAACGCCCGCCGCCATCACGCTCGCACAGCCTGGCAAGCCGAGCCAGCCCTGCAAGAACTGAGTCGTTCGACCGCATTTCGTTCCACCGGGCCGGGGTTCATCGAACTACCGGCCCTTTTCTTTGGGATGGCCAACCAACCGGCAAATGACACGATCGGCACCTTTGTCTTGCACCGCCCTTGCGGCTTCGGCACGATAGCGAGCCACTGAAGGAGGATCACCGACCCTTGGCAACGATTGCAATCTACAGCCTGAAGGGCGGGGTCGGCAAAACGACACTTGCGGTGAACCTCGCCTGGTGCGCGGCCATGCATTCAGCGCGGCGCACCTTGCTGTGGGATCTCGATCCCCAGGCGGCGAGCACCTTCATGCTCACCGAGCGCAAGACCAAGGATCAGGCGCAAT
>CAZWAL010000051.1:0-14547 GCA_964631905.1 uncultured Stakelama sp. | reverse complement strand
GCGCAATGGTCGAAGCGATGTCGCGCTATCTGGGGCCGGAAGTGCAGTTCAACGCGATCGCACCCGGGCCAGTCGATGGCGATCGGCTCGCGGGTACCGGCGGCAAGCCCGGTCTGTTCGAGCGGCGCGGCAAGCTGATCCTGGAAAACAAGCGGCTAAATGCGATCCATGCCGCATCCGTGAAGGCGCTGCGGCGTGGGGTGCGGGTTGAGGCGCTGCTGACGCGCCTCGCGCGTAATGACACGGTGCGGATGTCGCACGATACCAACAACCCCCGCGAAATTCGCGATCTCGCGCTCGCCTGTGCGCGGGAAGGCGACGGGGTCTGCACCTGGGATCAGTATCTGCTGACCCCCGCGATCGCCGCTGCGCTCGTCTCGCGACTGCGCAAAGGGGGCTATTTCCTCGATGCACCGGGCTGGAAGGATCGCCCCGATACGCCAGAGGCGAACAGCAACTGGCTGCTGCGTACGCCGCCGGAAACCGCGCCCTTCCTGCCCGCCGACAAGATTGCGGTCGAGGCGCAAAAGGTCGGAAGCGGGGTGCTTTCAAAGCTGCACCTCGGCAAGATGCCCACCGAAACCGATGTGGCGCAGGCAACGGTGTTCTTTCTGGCGGACCGCGCGGTGAGTGGGGAGACCTTTATGCCATCGGGCGGCCTGTCGGTCGAACGATCGACCACCGAGCGTGAATTGTTCGGCAGCCCGAAGCAGGAACGACTCGATCAGATGCGCGGCAAGACGGTGTGGATCATCGGCGAGCATCTGGTCGATTACATTGCAGAGACCGCCCGTGCCTTCATCAACGAATGCCACGTCGCGCGCGTCGTGTTGATCACGCGCACCGCCGAGGGCTTCGACACGCTGAAAGCCGCATTGAGCGATGTCCCCGCGACTGCGCTCGAATCGATCGTGTGCGGCGATTCGGTCGAAGGCGCGATGAACGACGCGCTGATGCAATGGGGTCGGCCGACGACATTGCTCTCGACGCCGTTCGAAGCATTGCCGCAAAAGCTGTTCGCGCTTGATGACCCGCTGACCCCCGAAGAGTTCCGCAATCTGGTGGCGAATAACCTGACCAATCACTTCCGCGTCGCGCGTAAGGCGTCGCTCTATGATGATTGCCAGCTGGTGCTCGCGTCGCCCGATGTCGCGATGGGAGACAAGAGTCCCGCCTTTGCGCTCGCGAACTTCATCAAGACGACGCTTCATGCCTTCACTGCGACGCTTGCGGTCGAAAATGAGCGGCTGGTGCATGACGTGCCCGTCAACCAGATCAACCTGACCCGTCGCGTGCAATCCGAGGAACCGCGCGATCTCGACGAGCATCTGGAAGAAGTGAAGCGCTTTGCCCGCGCGGTGCTGCTGGTCGGCGCGCCGCTGCCCGATGCCGAGGATTCCCGGTATCGCTCGCGCATCTATCGCGGCATGGCGATGACAGTGTGAGGGATATTGGGTGACCGAATATCTATCCTTCGAAAAGGCGATCGAGGCGCTCGACCAAAGTGCGGCTGCGTTGCGGCGGACCGGCGAGCACCCCGACGAAGCCGCGCAGCTCGAGGAACGATCGAAACGGCAGCTGGCGTTCCTCTACAGCAAGCTGACGCCGTGGCAGCGAGCGATGGTCGCGCGACACCCTGCGCGACCGCATTTCAATCATTATCTCGCCGGGCTGTTCGATGATTTCATGCCACTGGGCGGCGACCGTGCCTTTGCCAATGATCAGGCGGTGCTGGGCGGGCTGGCGCGTTTTCAGGGCAAGCGCGTCGTCGTGATGGGGCATATGAAGGGCGACGATACCGCTTCGCGCCTGCGCCACAATTTCGGCATGGCCAAGCCCGAGGGCTATCGCAAGGCGATCCGTCTGATGGATCTGGCCGACCGGTTCGGGCTGCCGGTGATCACGTTGGTCGATACGCCGGGGGCGTTTCCGGGCATGGACGCTGAGGAACGCGGCCAGGCCGAGGCGATTGCGCGTAGCACCGAACGCTGCCTTTCGCTGGGTGTGCCGATGATTGCCGTCATCGCGGGTGAGGGCGGATCGGGGGGCGCGGTTGCGCTGGCGGCGGCCAACCGGGTGATCATGCTCGAACATTCGATCTATTCAGTGATCTCACCTGAAGGCTGCGCGTCGATTCTGTGGCGCAGCGCATCACGCGCGGCGGATGCGGCAGAAGCGATGAAGATCACGGCAGGCGAATTGCTCAACCTGGGTGTGATCGACCGGATCGTGTACGAGCCGGCAGGCGGCGCACACCGCGACCATGATACCACCATCAAGCGGGTCGGTGTGGCAATTGGCGCGGAGCTGGCGGTGCTCGGTGCCATGTCGCCCGCGGCACTTCGCACCGAACGCCGGACCAAATACCTCCAGATCGGGCGTATGCCGGCATGACCCGTACAGTCTCGATGTTCGGCATCAAGAATTGCGACACGATCAAGAAGGCGCGGGCCTGGCTCGACGCCGCCGGGATCGCCTACCAGTTTCACGATTACAAGGCGGTTGGCATCGACGCGGATGTGCTGCGCGGCTGGGTCGATGAGGCGGGCTGGGAAACGGTCCTCAACCGGGCCGGTACGACGTTCCGGCAACTGCCCGATGCCGACAAGCAGGGGATCGATGCGACAAAGGCGGTCGCGCTGATGCTGGCCAATTCTTCGATGATCAAGCGTCCGGTGCTGGTGGCCGATGGTCAGTTACTGATCGGTTTCAGGCCCGACGAGTACCGCGCCTTTTTTGGATGACGCCGGGCTTGGCGGTGGTGCGGCGGCGCCCCATATCGCCGTCTCACCGATAGGAGCCTGCCCGATGCCGACCGCCACCTGGAACGATACCGTCATCGCACAATCGGACGAGACGATCGTGATCGAGGGCAATCATTATTTTCCGCCCGAATCGGTCAATATGGCGTTGCTGGCGGATAGCGGAACGCACAGCCATTGCCCATGGAAGGGCGATGCGAGCTACAAGACGATCGTTGTCGACGGTGCGAAGAACGTCGACGCCGTCTGGTATTATCCCGAGCCCAAGGAAAAAGCCGCGCAGATCAAGGGGTATTTCGCGTTTTGGAAGGGCGTGAAGGTGGCCTGATCGGTAGCGCCTGCAATCCCAGCATTGCGCATTTCGGCGCACGCGCGCACCTTGCTGCCGGGTAAGTCTGGGGGAGCATGGGGATGAGCGTTGGGAGCGATAAACCACCCACGTGGTTCTGGGGCGCGGTTGGGCTGCTGTTGTTGTGGGAAGCCGCGGGCGTGTTTGCATTTTATGCGCATGTGTCGGTCGATGCGGCCGCGCTGGCAGCGATGACCGACTATGATCGCAAGGCTTATCTGGCGTTGCCATCCTGGTTCAACTGGGTGTTCGCACTGGCGGTGTGGCCGGCCTTGCTGGGCTCTACCGCGATGCTGCTGCGATCGCGTTTTGCCCGGCCGCTGTTTCTGGTATCGCTGATCGGCGTGATTGTGCAGTTCGGCTGGGTGTTCGGCGGTACCGATCTGATCGCTGTCAAAGGGGCGCTGGCGACGGTGCCATTCCCCTTCGTCATCTTCCTGCTGGCGGTCGTGCAGCTGTGGCTCGCGGGCGTCGCGATCAAACGCGGCTGGCTGCGCTGATCGCATCGCGGCGGCGGATCGCCTTCAGCCGACCCACTGAAATACTTCGTCGAGTGGTTTGCCGAAGACGGCCGCGATCCGGAACGCGGTTTCGAGCGAGGGCGAGTATTTGCCAGCCTCGATCGCGGCGACTGTTTGGCGGGTCATGCCGATCCGGTTGGCGAGATCGGCTTGAGTCATTTCCCCGGCCATGAAGCGCAGCGTGCGGATCGTGTTCGTGATGGGCAGGGCGGCCATGATCAGCCCTCGCGCCGATAGCGCCAGAGCTGCGCGCCTGCATTGACGACATGCGCCGCCACAAGGGCAAGCAGCAGGGCATTGCCAATGACGACGGCAACAATCGTCTCCGGATCGCCGGTCAGTCGACGCTGGGCGCTCGTGACGATAAAGGGCGTCGCTACCATCACGCCAATCACCAAAATGCTCAGCAGATTATAGGCCGGCACCGCCGCCGTTGCGGCAAAATCGCGGTCGCGCGCATCTTCGGGCGCATTGGCATCGGATGGTGCCCAGATGGCAAGGATGATCGCGGCAGCCACTTCGACGGTCACCAGCAGGATCACCGACTGGATAAATCCACCATAAGCCTGTTCAGCATCAACTGTCCCGCGCGCCATCAAAATGCCGACATCAAACAGATACGACCCCCAGATCACCGTCTCCGCGATGATCGATACCCACAGCATTTTTTCCCGAAAGCTCATTATCGTCACTCTCTATGCCAAACATTATTTTCAAAATGTATGGTATTTTTAACATTGAGTCAACTCAACCGTACACTTTGGGCAATGTGCTCTGGCTTCGACGGGGCTGATCGGCTAGCGCGCCATCATGTCCACGACCTTCACCATCGACACCGCGACCAGCCGGGCCACCCCCACGCCCGCACCGATGAAGCGGCTGACCGTGCCAGCAATCCGCGATCGCAAATCGGGTAGTGCGGGGGGTGCCGAACCGCTCGTAATGCTCACCGCCTACACCGTGCGGATGGCGCAGCTGCTCGATCCGCATTGCGATCTGCTGCTCGTCGGCGACAGTCTGGGACAGGTGATCTACGGGTTACCCTCCACCGTGCCTGTGACGCTCGACATGATGGCCGCCCACGGTGCAGCAGTGGTGCGGGGCAGCTATCATAGCGTCGTCGTCATCGACATGCCGTTCGGCAGCTACGAAGGATCTTCCGAAAAGGCGTTTGAAAGCGCCGCCTGGCTCCTGAAGCAAACCGGCGCTGCAGCGGTAAAACTCGAAGGTGGCGCCGCGATGGCCCCTACCGTGCGCTTCCTAAGCGAACGCGGCATCCCGGTGATGGGTCATGTCGGCCTGACCCCGCAGGCGGTGAACGTGCTGGGCGGGTATGGCGCGCGCGGGCGCACAACCGCTGAAGCGCAGAAGATTACCGACGATGCCGTTGCGATTGCTGCGGCAGGGGCCTTTGCCATTGTGATCGAGGGCGTTGTCGAGCCGATCGCCATTGCGATTACAAAGGCGGTGGCCTGTCCAACGATCGGCATCGGTGCGTCCGCGCAGTGCGACGGGCAGGTGCTCGTGACCGAAGATATGCTTGGTTTGTTCGAACGCACGCCGCGCTTCGTCAAGCGCTTCGACGATCTGGCTGGCCGCATTTCCGCCGCGGTTGCCACCTATGCCGCTGACGTTCGCCGTCGGGATTTTCCGGGCGTGGAACAGACCTACGCCCCCAGGGATTAAGCGGAGTGATCGTACGCCGGATTGATGCCCTTTCGTTTAGCAAAGGTCGCCGCTAAGGTCCGCGCTTTCCAGCCCACATTATTCTTCAATGGAGCCACGCTTGGCCATTACGCCGCAAAACAACGACGCCTTTCTGCGTGAAGTCGATGAAGAACTGCGCCGCGACCAGGCGATGCAGTTCTGGACGCGCTATGGTCGTTGGATCATCGGGGCCGTGGTGCTGGCTCTCGCGATCTTTGCCGGGGTCCTGTTCTGGCAAAGCCAGCGACAGAAGCAGGCGGGCGAGCAGGGCGAGAAGCTCTCCACCATCTTTGAAAAACTGGGCACCGGTGACGAAAAGGCGGCAACCCCGCTGCTCACCGAATTGGCCGGGAACGGGGTCGGCGGCTATCGTCCGCTTGCCAAGTTCACCCAGGCCGATGTGCTCCTGCAGAAGAACGATCTGAAGGGCGCTGCCGCCAAATTCGCTGAGATCGCCAGCGATACTGGTGCCGCGCAACCCTTTCGCGATCTTGCGCTGATCCGCCAGACCTATGCTGAATTCGATACGTTGAAGCCGCAAACGGTCATCGATCGAATGAAGCCGCTCGCAGTGAAGGGCAATCCGTGGTTTGGATCGGCCGGGGAGCTCGTCGCGATGGCCTATCTGCAGCAGCGCAAAAATCGTGAGGCTGGCGCGCTGTTCGGCCAGATTGCGCGCGATCAGGATGTACCGGAAAGCTTGCGTCAGCGTGCAGTGCAGATGGCCGGTGTGCTGGGGGTCGATGCGATTGACCAGGTTGAGGATAACAAACCGCAATGATGAAACCATTCAAAACGTCGATCGCCATTGCAATGGTGGTGGCGTTGAGCAGCTGCGGTGCCTTCAAGGGCGGGAAGAAGAAAACACCGACGCTGGGGGATCGCATTCCGATCCTCGTGTCGGAGAATAATGCCGAGGCGGACAAGTCGATCGCCGATGTGCAGGTGCTGCTGCCACCTCCTGTCAGCAATGCCGATTGGGCCCAGCCGGGTGGCAATGCTGCCAAGTCGATGGGGCACATCACGCTTGGTACCAGCCTGACCCGGCTGTGGACAGCCAGCATCGATGGCGGGTCGGTCCGCCAGCGTCTGGGTGCCGCGCCGGTCATTGCCGACAACAAGCTGTTTGTGGTTGACGTCGATGCTGTGGCACACGCGTTCAGCGCGGAAACCGGCGCGCGCTTGTGGTCTGCGCCGCTCACTGAAAACAAGGATAACCGCGCTGCCCGCTTCGGTGGCGGTATCAGCTATGACGAAGGTAAGGTGTTCGCGACCGACGGGCTGGGCGATGTTGTCGCGCTGAACGCCGCCGATGGTGCTGTCTTGTGGCGTGTTCGACCTGCAGGGCCGCTGCGTGGTGCACCAACGGTCGCCAATGGCGCCGTGTATGTGCTGAGCCAGAATAACGAACTGGTCGCGCTGTCGCAGACCGATGGGGCCATCCAGTGGACCGGCAGCGGATCGCTTGAATCGCAGGGTGTGTTTGGCGTCGGCGCACCAGCTGCGGGGCGCGGCACGATTGTCGCCGGATTCTCATCGGGTGAGCTGTACGCCTATCGCTACGAGAATGGTCGCGTGCTGTGGACCGAGGTGTTGTCGCGCACCAGCGTGTCGACTTCAGTGTCCAGTCTTGCCGATATCGATGCGGCCCCGGTGATCGATCAGAACCGCGTTTATGCCGTGGGTGAAGGCGGTCGCATGGTCTCGCTCGAACTCACCACCGGCCAGCGTCTGTGGGAGCAAAATCTCGCCGGCGTCTCGACACCGTGGATCGCGGGCGAATGGGTGTTCGTCGTGACCGAAGATGCCAAGCTTTATTGCCTGTCGCGCGCAAACGGGAAGATCCGCTGGATCAGCGATCTTGGCGGGTTCAAGAATGTGAAGAAGCGCAAGAACCCGATCAACTGGACCGGGCCGGTGCTTGCGGGAGGGCGACTGATCCTGCTCAATTCCGAGGGACAGATTGTTTCCGTTTCGCCCACCACGGGGGAAAAGGGCGAGGTTATCAAGGGCGGTGCGGCATTCAGCCTGACGCCTGTGGTCGCCAACAACGTGCTTTATACCATGGATGCCAAGGGGCGGATCAGCGCCTATCGGTGACGTTGTGTTCACTGCGGGTGGCGAAAACCGGCGACGGCGCTAAAAGGCGCCGATGGCAAAGCTTCCCGTCGTCGCAATTATCGGCCGCCCTAATGTCGGCAAATCAACATTGTTCAACCGCCTGGTTGGCAAGAAACTGGCGCTGGTCGACGATCGACCGGGCGTAACGCGTGATCGGCGCGAGGGTGATGCCCATCTGATCGGGCTCGATTTCCGCATCATCGATACCGCCGGTTATGAGGATGAGGACCCCGCATCGCTGCCCGGCCGGATGCGCCAGCAGACCGAAGCGGCAGTGAAGATGGCCGATGTCGCATTGTTTTTGATCGATGCCCGGGTCGGCCTCGTACCGCTCGATGAGGAAATCGCACGCTGGCTACGCGGTTCCACCACCCCGATCGTTCTCGTCGCCAACAAGGCAGAAGGACGCGCAGGCGAAGCAGGCGTGCTCGATTCGCTGTCGCTCGGGCTCGGCGATCCGGTACAGTTATCCGCAGAGCACGGCGAGGGACTTGGCGACCTGTTCGAAGCACTTTTTCCGCACCTGGAAGGCAAAGCGCTTGAGGACGACGAGGTCGAGGAGGAGGACAATCCCAACGCCGTCCTGAAATTGGCGATCGTCGGTCGACCCAATGCGGGCAAATCGACGCTGATCAACCGTATCCTCGGCGAAGACCGGCTGATTACCGGCCCGGAAGCCGGCATTACACGCGATTCGATTGCGACCGACTGGGAATGGCCAAATCCGGCCGGCGGCACGCGGCCGGTGCGGCTGATCGACACCGCAGGCATGCGCAAGCGCGCCAATGTGCAGGACAAGCTGGAAAAGTTGTCGGTCGCTGACGCACTTCACGCGATTGATTTCGCCGAAGTCGTCGTGCTGCTACTCGATGCGACGCGCGGGCTTGAGGTGCAGGATCTCAAGATCGCCGATCGCGCGCTGCAGGAAGGGCGCGCACTGGTGATCGCGCTCAATAAATGGGATGTGGCGGAGGATGCGAGCCGGCTGTTCAACGGTGTCCGTGCGGCGCTCGACGAGGGGCTGGCGCAGGTGCGCGGGGTGCCGCTGCTGACGATTTCGGGCGCGACCGGCAAGGGCATCGATCAACTGATTGCCGCCGCCTTCGAAACGCGTGATGCGTGGTCGCGGCGGGTCGGCACGGGAGAGCTCAATCGCTGGTTCGAACGCGCGATCGAAGCCAATCCACCGCCAGCGCCCGGTGGAAAACGCATCAAGCTGCGCTACCTCACGCAGGCGAAAACGCGCCCGCCGGGCTTCGTCCTGTTCGGCACAAGGGTGGATCAACTGCCGGAGAGCTATCAGCGCTATCTGATCAACGGCATTCGCCGGGATCTGGGTTTCGGCGCTGTACCAGTGCGGCTGACGCTGCGTGCGCCGAAAAATCCGTTCGATCACTGATGCTGAATATCGATGCGCGCGGGCAGCGTTGCCCCTGGCCGGCGATCCGGTTGGCGCGCGCGCTGCGGGAGGATCACAAGTCGATCCAGATTACGGCTGACGACCCCGCGGCGGCGCGGGAGTTAACGGCTGTGGCGGTTGCCGCCGGCGCCAATATTGAAAAGATTTCAAATGGTTTAGACGCTGTTTATCACATCACACGAGGCGATGTCGTCAACGTCTCGTTTACTCGCACGGTATAAAGCAATCCTCGGACCTTCGATCTACTCTTAGATGCGTTGGAGGAGCTGCGCTTGACGATGCAAGGAAACACGCTGGTTGATTGGGACGCCTTTACGCAGGCTCGCAGCGAGCTGGGCGCAGGGTTTGTTCGCATTCTTGGCTATTTTCAGGAAGACGGCATCAAATCGGTCGCCGCCATCGAAGCAGCGATGCGTGCGCATAATGCCGCCGCGATGGTGTTACCGGCGCATACGCTGAAGGGCGAGGCGCGCCAGTTCGGCGCGGAGCCGCTCGCGCTGGTGGCCGAAAAGATCGAGACGATCGCCCGCACCAGCGTCGAAAAGCGCGATACACCCGATTCCGCGCTGGAACATGTCGTAGGGCTGCGCGAGCTGTTCGAATCGACGCTGATGCTGTTGCTCCGCGAAGCGAACCCGCTGGTGGAACGTCGACCGGTCGGGGGCTTTGGCCGTCGTGCCGTTGGGGGCATGTGACGATCTAGTCGTCGCTCATTTCCGCCCGGCTGTTGAGCTGGATATAGTTTGGCAGTCCCATGCGTTCGATCATTTCGAATTGCCGGTCGAGCATGTCGAGATGGTCTTCTTCGTTGCTCAGGATTGACGCAAACAGGTCGCGCGACACATAATCGCGCACCTTTTCGGCATGTTCGACGGCATCGCGCAGCGTCGCAATTGCTTCCACTTCGAGCGCGTGATCGCTTCTGAGAATTTCCTCGACCGTTTCGCCGATCCGCAGCCGACCGAGCAGCTGGAAATTGGGTAGCCCTTCAAGAAACAGGATCCGCTCCGCCAGCTTGTCGGCGTGCTTCATTTCATCGATTGATTCGTGGCGCTCGAGCGCGGCCAGTTTCCGCACGCCCCAATTGTCGAGCATCCGGTAATGCAGCCAATATTGATTGACGGCGGTAAGCTCGTTCTTGAGTACCTCGTTCAGATACTCGACGACCTTCGCATCACCCTTCATCACGATTCTCCATTTGCGCTAAGTGCAGGAGACCGTGTCTCATTCAGGGCGTCAAGCCGCTACGCGTTCCTGATCGATGATTGCGCGGGCAAAGGGGACGCACTGGCCGCATTTGGGCTGGCGACCGAGCGCGCGATACGCCGCGCAGGCACTGGTTGCACCATCGCGGGCCGCCTGGCGTACATCCCGTTCGCGAATCGCATTGCAGACACAGACGACCATCGTCACCCTCGCTCTCTGGCGACGTTATGGGGCTAATGAGAGTGATTCGCAACCATTTATTGCGTCTCATTCGCAGTAACTTGCGTTCTGGAGGCTAACGCAATTCGCGACGAATCATCAGTTTCAAGCCAGACCATGTCGCATCGACGGCACATACCTTCACATCCACGAAGCCGGTGGGCAGCGCACATTCACGGATCACATCTTCAGTAATATCGGTGGGGACTTTCGAGGCCTTTTTCGGCCAGGAAACCCACAGGAAGCCGTTCGGTGCGAGCAACGGTCGCATCATTGCAATGGCATCTGTCAACCGGGCGCGCTCGGTAACGAACACATGGGCGGCATTCATACCGGGTTCGGGATGGAGTAGCATGTTTATGCCATTCGCCGCCGGGTCAATCTCGGCCACGACCGCGGCGGGCATTGCAGGATCGATCCAGACGCGCATGCCGGTGGTAAAGCCCAGCTTCTTGATCAGCGGCGTGCCGGAATAGCCTGTCGTCATAGCCAGCTCGAAATCTGATCGAGCGGCTTTTTGCGGAGCGCGTGGAGCGGCACGGTGGCATCGGTTGCGGCATGGCCCGCGACGACGATCATCATTGCCTTTTCCGATGCCGGGCGCTGGCAGACGCGGTTCAGGAAACGCATCGGATTGGGCGTGTGGGTAAGCGTGACGATATTCGCGGCATGGAGTGCGGCCAGCAAAAAGCCCGTGGCGATGCCGACGCTTTCGTTGACATAATAATTTTGCACATCGTCACCGGGATCGATCCCACCGCGACGCTGGCCGAACACGACGATCAGCCACGGCGCGACTTCAAGGTAGCTTTTGTCGGCATCGGTGCCGAGCGGGCCTAGCGCGGCGAGCCATTCATCGCCGGCCTTGCCCGCATAAAAGGCACGCTCTTCTTCCTCGGCCGCGGCCCGGATCGCTGATTTGATCGACGGTGATCCGATGACTGCGAAATGCCAGGGTTGGTGGTTGGCGCCCGATGGCGCGGTGCCCGCGGCTTCGATCGCCGCCTCGATCACTTCGCGGGGTACAGGCGCGTCGCTGAAATAACGGCAGGTCCGCCGGGTGCGCAGCTGATCGCGCAACTCGACTGCGCGCGCAATTCGGACTTCATCGGACAGGGTGGGCAGCCCGGGCCAGGGCATGGAGGGATGATCGATCATCCCGGCATCATAGGATCACGTAGCCCGTATGGACCAGTGCCACGGTGCGGTGGCGTCGCCGATAGGGTCGATCCTCAATCGCGCCGTGCGGTAAGCTTGGCGACCATCGCGATTGGCGCCGCCACCAGGAAGATGTGGCGCAATAACGGTCCGATGATGTCCACCGGGGTCGTGCCGGGCACACGATCAGGAAATCGCAGTGGCAGGACGACCCAGATCATGATGAAACCCAGGATCATGCCATAGCCGAAAATGCTGATTTCCGGGGTGCTGTTGATCAGCGGAATACGGGCGGACGCGACCAGGTAAACAAACACCATCGCGGCGATGATACTATAATGCACGGCACCGCCAATGATCAGCACCTGTTGGTCATTCGCGATTTGGGCTGGATCGATCACGGCGGCGGCAATCATTCGCAAAACGCTTTCGGGTGTTGCGCCCGCCAGATGCGCAAGGGCAATTTGACCGCCGAGATCGGCCGTGCCAGCGAGTAACGATCCAAAGAACAGTGCCAGCAGGACGCCGAGCGGGCTATAAGACGTTGACTTTGCTGGAATATACCAGGATCCGCTAGATGCCGATGTCATTGCACGATGCCCCCGAATCTGGTGTTAAACATAACATTTGGATCGTTTCGGGTCCAGTCAGGTCATGCACCCCCGGTGGGGCCTATGCCCAAACCGGGACGAATATGGGGGCGGCGAGAGCGGTTTAGCGGAGCCATCCCCGTCGATCGGCGTGCAGCGATAGAATCAGCAGCGCTGCGGCGATGGTGACGACGATGGTCAGCACCACCACCTGACCGGTGCCAAAGGCAGCAAAAACGCCCTGAGTGATGTCACCAATATAGAGCACGATATAGCCGACCAGTGACATGCCGAGCAGCGTGGCCGCGACGCGCTGGCCGATCAACAGCAGCAAGGCTCCCGCCAACCCACCAAACACGCCGATGGCGAAGACGATCGTCATCCAGCCGGGCAAAGATGCGTACAGATTTGCCTGCGCGGCCGTCATCCCCTTGGCCATCAGCATTGCAGGGGTCGCCGATACTTGCCCCCAGAACTGAATGACGCCGAAAATATTCCAGGCCGCCCCCAATGCTGCAGCCGCGCGGACCAGGGTGGGCATCGATGCCGAGGTGGTGGTGATAGTCATATCGCGTCTCCGTCCTGGGGCCGATCGGACTGACCGGCTTTCAGGAACAGAGACGGGCGAGATGGCGCGCAATCGACAGCGGATCGAAAAAATTACGCGACAGGCGTGCCCATCAATGCCGGGAAAAATCCCTGATGCGCGGCGCGCAGATCAGCGAGGCTGACGACATGATCGGTCGTGGGGCACTCGACGATCAGGCGCTTAGCGATCGTTCGCCCGATCCGCTCGACATTCACCCCGGCGTCGATCGATGCATGCAGGAAATCGTTGAGCAATTCGTCCCGCACCGTTGCCACGTACAGCCCCTGATCCTCGGCGAAATAGGTCGGCGCGAGCCCGTACGGCAGTGGCGCGCTGATCATCGCGCCGATATCGCCCGCCAATGCCATTTCTGCGATCGCCACGATCAGACCGCCGTCGGACACATCGTGGACGGCACTCAGCGCGCCTTTGCCGATCCAGTTTCGAACGAACTCGCCATTGCGGCGTTCGGCGGCCAAGTCGACGCGGGGCGGGGGGCCTTCCTCGCGCCCGTGCAGTTCGCGCAGCCACAATGACTGGCCGAGATCATGCCGGGGTTCGCCGATCAGGACGATGACGTCGCCGGTGCCCTTGAAAGCGATCGTGGCTGATTTGGTCCAGTCGGCCAGCAAACCGACGCCACCGATCGCGGGGGTAGGCAGAATGGCCGATCCGCCGCCGTCATCATTCTTGGTTTCGTTGTAGAGTGACACGTTGCCGCTGACGATCGGGAAGTCGAGTGCAGTGCAGGCCGCAGCCATGCCTTCGATGCAACCGACAAACTGGCCCATGATTTCGGGCCGCTGCGGGTTTCCGAAATTCATGCAGTCGGTGGTGGCGAGCGGCGTGGCGCCGACCGCGCAGAGATTGCGATAGGCTTCTGCTATGGCCTGTTTCCCGCCCTCGACGGGATCTGCGTAACAATAGCGCGGGGTGCAATCGGTGGTGATGGCGAGCGCCTTGTTCGTCCCGTGCACGCGCACCACCGCGGCATCGCCACCGGGCGGCTGGACGGTATCGCCCCCGACCTTCTGGTCATATTGCTCCCAGATCCAGCGGCGGCTGGCGATATCGGGCGATCCCATCAGCTTCAGCAAATCTGCCGCGACATCCTTCGTCTCGGGCACATTCACCAGCGCCTTGGCGGGCGGGGTGGGCACCCACGGCCGATCATAGGCTGGTGCATCGTCCGCCAATGGCCCGAGCGGGATGTCGGCAACCGTTTCACCGTGATGGACGAGCACCATCCGGCCGGTATCCGTCACTTCGCCGATCACCGCGAAATCCAGTTCCCATTTGCGGAAGATAGCCTCGGCAAAATCCTCGCGGCCGAGCTTGAGGACCATCAGCATCCGCTCCTGGCTTTCGCTCAGCATCATTTCGTACGCCGTCATGCCGGTTTCGCGCTGCGGCACCTTGTCCATGTCGAGCCGGATGCCGACGCCGCCCTTCGACGCCATTTCGACGCTGGAGGAGGTGAGGCCGGCGGCCCCCATATCCTGAATGGCGACGATCACGTCGCTCGCCATCAGCTCCAGACAAGCCTCGATCAGCAGTTTCTCGGTAAAGGGATCACCCACCTGCACGGTCGGGCGCTTCTCCTCCGAATCCTCGCTGAAATCGGCGCTGGCCATCGTCGCGCCGTGGATGCCATCACGCCCGGTTTTGGAACCGACATAAACGATAGAATTGCCGACGCCGGAAGCTGCCGAATAAAAAATCTTGTCCTGTTCGGCGATTCCCACCGTCATCGCGTTGACGAGAATGTTGCCGTCATAGGCCGGGTGAAAGTTAACCTCGCCACCGACGGTCGGAACGCCGACGCAATTGCCGTAACCGCCAATGCCTTGGACCACGCCTGCGATCAGGTGGCGCATCTTTGGGTGATCAGGCCGGCCGAAGCGC
>CAZWAL010000050.1:0-15086 GCA_964631905.1 uncultured Stakelama sp. | reverse complement strand
GCCGCCATCAGAAGGTCGTCGAGGAAGCGCCGTCGCCGTTCGTCACGCCCAAGATGCGGCAGAGTATGGGCGAACAGGCGGTCGCATTGGCTCGCGCGGTGGGATATTACAGCGCAGGCACCGTCGAGCTGATCGTCTCTGGCGCGGATACCACGGGGGAGAGCTTCTACTTCCTCGAAATGAACACCCGGCTGCAGGTGGAACACCCTGTGACGGAGGCGATTACGGGCATCGATCTTGTCGAACAGATGATCCGCGTCGCGGCGGGCGAGAAACTGCCCTTCACGCAGGCCGATATCGGCATCAACGGCTGGTCGATCGAGAACCGGGTCTATGCGGAGGACCCGTATCGCGGTTTCCTGCCGAGCACCGGGCGGCTGGTGCGGTATAATCCGCCTGAGAGCGACGGAACGCCTTACGACTCCCTTAACCGTCATCCCCGCGAAGGCGGGGATCCAGCTTCTTCTTCATTTGACGGCGACAGGCAGCTGGACCCCCGCCTTCGCGGGGGTGACGAGGAAGCAGGTGTGGGACAGGCCTACATCCGCGTCGATGACGGCGTGCGTGAAGGCGGCGAGGTCAGCATTTTCTACGATCCGATGATCGCCAAGCTGATCACCTGGGCGCCCACCCGCGAAGAGGCGATCGACACGCAGATCGCCGCGCTCGATGCGTTCGAGATCGACGGACCGGGCAACAATCTCGATTTCCTTTCCGCGCTGAAGCAGCATCCGCGCTTCCGATCGGGCAACATCACGACGGGCTTTATCGCCGAGGAATATCCGGAAGGCTTCCACGGAGCGCCTGCTTCGCCCGATCTGCTGCGGGCGCTGTCGGCTATCGCTGCGTTCGCCGCGACGGCCGAGGCAGATCGTGCGCGGCGCACCGACGGGCAGCTTGGCGATCGGCTTCAGCCCCCCGCCGACTGGACCGTGCGGATCGACGGCGCTGATCATAACATCGAACTCGACGAGGATGAGATCACCGTCGACGGCATGCCGCTTGATCTGGCGATGGAGTACACGCCGGGTGACCGTGTGGTGGAGGCGGAGATCGACGGCGAACCGCTGATCGTCCGCATCGCGCGGACGCGCACCGGCTTCAAGCTTACGACGCGCGGCGCGAGCCATGTCGCACGCGTGCTGCCCGCGCATATCGCGCCCTATGCGCGCCACCTGATCGAGAAGGTCCCGCCCGATCTGTCGCGATTCCTGCTGTGCCCGATGCCAGGGCTGCTGATGCGGCTCGATGTCGCGGCCGGCGACAAGGTCGAGCTCGGCCAGCCGCTCGCGGTGGTTGAGGCGATGAAGATGGAAAACATCCTGCGTGCCGAAAAATCGGGCGTCGTCAAATCGGTGAGCGCTGCACCGGGGGACAGCCTGGCGGTGGATGCCGTCATTCTGGAAATCGACTAGGACCCGACTCTGCGATCGACAGCGTGTCACTTGTGACAAGTTGCGACAAATTTCCGTTGGACCGTGATTGGCTTGGCCGATACGCCAGCGTCATGTTCCGCCAGAGACTCATTCCGATTGCCCTGACGGCCTTGTCGCTCAGCGCGTGCGCGGTCGGGCCCGATTATGCCCCGCCCACACCCGGCAAGCTGGCAGTGCCCGAAAGTTATTCGACGGCGGCGGCCCCGGGCGCGGTGGGCGATGGCCAGCGCTGGTGGACGAGCTTCAACGATCCGCAGCTGACCGCGATCATCGATCTTGCGCTCAAGCAGAATCTCGACATCGAACAGGCGGTCGCGCGGTTGCGCCAGGCGCGGGAATCGCTGATCCAGTCGCGCTCGAGCCTTTTCCCGACGGTCAGCACGTCGGCCGGCTATTCGCGCAACATCAACGTGCGCGGGCGGAGCTTCGGCAACATCACCAATGCCGGCATCGTGAATGAGAATTACGCGATCAGCGCCGATGCGTCCTATCAGGTCGATCTTTTCGGCGGCGTGCGGCGCGGGGTGGAGGCGTCGCGCGGCGCGCTCGATGCGACGGCGTTTACGCTCGCCAATGTGCAAAGCGCGATCGCGGCCGAGGTTGCGCGCAATTACATCATCGCGCGGTCGGCGCAGGCCAGTCTCGAGATCGCCCGCGGCAGCCTGACCATCCAGGACGACAATCTCGAAATCGCCGGTTTCCGGGTGCAGGCCGGTCTCGTCTCGTCGCTCGATGCCGAACAGTCGCGGTCGCAGCGTGCGCAGACGGCGGCGCAGGTGCCGTCTTTTGAGCAGAATTTTCAGCAGGCCGCCAACCGGCTCGGCGTGCTGACCGGGCAGGCGCCGGGTGCGTTGAAGGCCGAACTTACAGCGACCAAACCAATCCCAAGCGGGCCAACCGCCGTACCGGTCGGCGTGCCCGCCGACATCATCCGCCTGCGTCCCGATGTGCGGGCCGCCGAGCGCAATCTCGCCGCGGCCACCGCCCAGATCGGCGTTGCCAAGGCGGCATTGCTACCCGGGCTCAGTCTCTCGACGAGCATCAGCACCAATGCCGGGGCGATCAGTTCGCTGACCGACATCATCACCGGTCGGGTGTTCGCCAATCTGGCGCAGACGATTTTTGATGCCGGGCGCAACCGATCGATCGTTCGCAGCCGCCGGGCTGCTGCCGAGGAATCGTTCGCGGTTTATAAAAGCACGGTGCTGACCGCGCTCGAGGATGTCGAGAATGCGCTTACGGCGCTGGCAACCGCCGAGGCCCGGCAGCGCGAGTTCACCGTGGCCCTTGATGCGTCGAACAATGCCGCGATCCTGGCCCGCAGCCAGTACCGCTCGGGGCTGACCGACATCACCACGCTCAACAACACCGAAAGCGCGCTGCTCTCGGCACAAAGCGGGTTGATCACCGCGCGCGCCGATCAGGCACAGGCGCTGGTGCAACTTTACCTGGCGCTTGGCGGCGGGTGGGACAGCAACGGCGTGCCGACGCTTCCTTCTCCACCCGCGCCGACAGAATAGCCGCAGGAACCGACATGGCTGATGCAAGCACCACCGATCTGAACGACTTTCTGGGCAAGCGTGAGGTGCCCGCCTGGCGGCGCATCGCCAAATGGGTGCTGATCGGCGTTGGTGTGGTGCTGTTGATCCTGCTCGCAATGCGCTTCTTCGCGCCCGCGGCCAAGCCGACCTATGCGACCGAAGTGGCAGAAAAGGGTGCGCTGGTCGTTTCGGTGTCGGCCACCGGCAAGCTTGCACCGACCAATCAGGTCGATGTCGGTTCCGAAGTGTCGGGGTTGGTTTCCAAAGTGCTGGTCGATGTGAATGACCGGGTGAGCAAGGGCCAGCCGATCGCGATCATCGATCCGCAGCGTTTCCAGGATTCGGTCAACCAGAGCAGCGCGCAGCTGAGTTCGAGCATCGCTTCAGTGTCGCAGGCGCAGGCAACGCTCGCACAGTCGAGCGCGCAGCTGGCGCGCCTGCAGGAAGTCAGCCGCCTGTCGAACGGGCGGGTGCCGTCGAGGACCGAAATGGATCAGGCCATTGCCGATCGCGCTCGCGCGGTCGCCAGCTTGCGGGTGGCGCAGGCCAATGTCGGTGCAGCGCGCGCGACGCTGTCGTCGAACCAGTATAACCTCGTCCGTGCGGTCATTCGCTCGCCCGTCAACGGCGTCATCCTCGCGCGGCAGGTCGAACCGGGGCAGACCGTGGCGGCATCGTTCAACACGCCGACCCTGTTCGTGATCGCCGAGGATCTGACCCAGATGAAGCTCGAAGTCGCGATCGACGAAGCCGATGTCGGCGAAGTGCAGGCGGGACAGAAGGCGGCGTTCACGGTCGATGCGTTCCCCGGTGAAACCTTCCCGGCGACGATCACGCGAGTCGATCTCGGCTCCAACCTGTCGGCGCAATCCGCGACGACGATCACGACAACGACCAATCAAGTGGTGAGCTACAGCGCGACGCTCGCGGTATCGAACCCGCAAATCCGCTTGAGACCAGGGATGACCGCGACTGCCGACATCACCACGACCGAGAAGAACGGCGTGCTGCTGATCCCCAATGCCGCACTTCGCTTCAAGCCAACCGATGCAGCCGCGCAGGGCGGCGGCATCGCCAGCGCTTTTGGGCCCCCGCGCTTGCGCCGGGGCGGCGAGCGCACGGCGACGATCGGCAAGGGTTCGACCCAGACGGTGTCCGTTCTGCAGGCCGATGGCACGCTGAAACCCGTATCGGTCATTACAGGCGACACCAATGGATCGATGACGGAAATCACGGGTGGCCAGCTGAAGCCCGGCATGAAGGTCGTCACTGGCCAGCTTGCCACGGGTGCGACTGCGACACCTGGTGCGACGCGCAGCGGCAGCGGTGGTCGCCAGCGCAGCGGGGGCGGCGGTGGCCAGTAACGCCCCCGCGCCGATGTCGTCGGCACCCGATCAGCGCGTGCTGATTTCGTTGCGCGGCGTCACCAAGGTCTATGGCACCGGCCCCACCGCGTTTCAGGCTTTGAAGGGTGTCGATCTGGACATCGTCGCGGGGGATTTCGTCGCGGTGATGGGGCCGTCGGGATCGGGCAAATCGACGACGATGAACATCCTTGGCTGCCTCGACGTGCCGAGCGCTGGCACGTTTCTGTTCAAGGGGCACCGCGTCGAGGCACTCGACCGGGATGAACGCGCGCTGCTGCGGCGCAAATATCTGGGTTTCGTGTTTCAGGGCTTCAACCTGCTCGCGCGCACCACCGCACTCGAAAATGTCGAGCTGCCGCTGCTGTACCGCGGCGATGCCCGCAAGGAACGGCACGAGGCAGCGATGGCTGCGCTCGACAAGGTGGGGCTGGCACCGTGGTGGGATCATACCCCGGCGGAGCTTTCGGGTGGCCAGCAGCAGCGTGTGGCGATCGCGCGTGCGCTTGTCACCAATCCCGATGTGCTGCTGGCAGACGAGCCGACCGGCAACCTCGATTCGGAACGCTCGCTCGAGATTATGGACCTGCTCACCGATCTCAATCGCAAGACCGGCATTACCGTGCTGATGGTGACGCATGAGGGCGAAATGGCGGCCTATGCCAACACGATCATCCACTTCAAGGACGGGTTGGTCGAGCGGATCGAGACCGGTCAGCGGACCGCGGCGGTGCGCGCCTGATGTTTTTCACGACGATCCAGCTCGCGCTCCGGTCGATTGCGCGGCACAAGCTCCGCTCTTTCCTCACGACGCTTGGCATCATCATCGGTGTCGCAGCGGTGGTAACGATGGTGACGCTCGGCAAGGCAACGACGGCGGCAGTGCAGGCATCGATCGCGTCGCTCGGCACCAATATCCTTCAGGTCCGTCCCGGCCAGGGCTTTGGTCGCGGCGGCGGCGGCCCGCGCCCGCCTGATTTCAAGCCCGGCGACGTGATCGCGATCCGCCAGCAGGTCGCCGGCGTAACAGCGGTGGCCGCACAGGCCCAGTCCACGGGCACAGCGATCTATGAGGGCGCAAACTGGTCGACGACGATCAATGGCACCGACAATGATTATTTTCGCGTCCAGCCCTGGCCTTTGGCATCGGGCCGCACCTTTACCCGGCAGGAGGAGCAGGCGGGCAAATCGGTGTGCATTCTGGGCAATACCGTGAAAAATAATCTCTATCGCCAGGCCGATCCGATCGGCACCCGGATGCGGATTGCGGGGATCAGTTGCGATGTGATCGGCGTGCTCTCGGCGCGCGGGCAGGGCGGCTTTGGCGGCGATCAGGATGACGTGTTGCTCATGCCGCTCAAAACCGTGCAGCGGCGGCTGACGGGTAATCGCGACGTGCGGCTGATGCTGGTCGGCGTCGATCAGGCCTACTCAACGACGCAGGTTCAGGCGTCGCTCACTGATTTGCTGAAGGAACGCCGCGGCATCGCTCCGGGCAAGGACGATGATTTCTTCGTCTTCGATACCAAGCAGATCAACGATACCGTGGCGACGACAACTGGGCTGCTGACGGGCATCGTCACCGCGGTTGCCTCGATCAGCCTGATCGTCGGCGGCATTGGCATCATGAACATCATGCTCGTCTCCGTCACTGAGCGGACGCGCGAAATCGGCATCCGGCTCGCCATCGGCGCGGTGGCGAGCGAGGTGCTGATGCAGTTCCTGATCGAGGCGATTGCGCTGTCCTGCCTGGGCGGGCTGATCGGGCTGGTGGTGGCGCAAGCCGTGATTGCGCTGCTGGTGCCGGTGCTGAAGGTGGCGTGGCTGTTCGATCTGCAGATCAACATCATCGCGTTCGCGATCTCGGCACTGATCGGCGTGGTGTTCGGCTTCTTCCCCGCGCGGCGGGCGGCCTCACTCAACCCGATCGATGCGCTCCGGCACGAGTAGCGACAACGTTTTAGTTTATCAATTTTACACGAACCCGTTCGTTTCGAGCGAAGTCGAGAAACAGGCCATCGGCACTGCGCAGGGTGTCTCGACTTCGCTCGACACCAACAGAGTTTGGCAGTTATGAAAAATTGATTGGGGTTCGGACTACGCCCGTCCCTCATCTCGTGCCCGCGCATAGGCTTGGGTACCCCGCGTGATCACCACATCTTCAGGCAGGATGTCCGCGATGCTGATGTCGGGCAACGGCTTGATCGCCTCGTACAGCGGTGCGAAATCGGTTTCGACGGTTACGCGCAGCAATTCGTCGAAGCTGGGGATCACGAAGTAATTCTGCTGGAAATCGTCGATCCGGTATTCAGTGCGCATCACACGTTTCAGGTCAAAGCCGAGCCGGTTGGGGCTAGGGTCCTCAAGCGCGAAGCGGCTTTCGGCAGCGCTGGAGACAATGCCCGAGCCATAGATGCGCAAATCACCGTCTTCCTGGATCAGGCCGAATTCGACCGTGTACCAGTAGAGTCGGCTGAGATAATTCAACCCGCCCAGTTCAAGCGCGCGCTTGCCGCCTTCGCCATAGGCCACGCAGTAATCGGCGAACACCGGATCGGCGAGCATCGGCACATGGCCGAACACATCGTGGAACACATCGGGTTCCTGAAGATAATCGAGCTGATCGGCGCGGCGGATGAAATTGCCCGCCACGAACCGTCGGTTGGCCATGTGATCGAAGAACACATCATCGGGCACTAGTCCGTGTACTGCCACCACCTGCCACCCGGTCAGCTTCATCAGCCGTTCGGACAGTTCCTCGAAATTGGGAATGCCCGATGTCGACAGCTGCAACGCATCGAGCCCGCGCAGATATGCCTTTGATGCCCGACCCGGCAGCAGCTTCACCTGCCGCGCATAGAGCGTATCCCACACTGCATGCTCGGCCGCGGTATAGCGACCCCAGTCCTGCGGGATCGTCCAGTCCGCAGCCGCGCCTTCGGGAGGTCGATCAAGGACATGGGTGTCATTTGCCATTCGCACCCCATATCACAGGCATTCGGAGACAAGAAATAGAGGTGTCGAAGCCAATGACCTACGGACCGCCATCGCCGCTGGTGCTCGCCGCCGAATGGCCGCGCGCGGCGTGGGCGGTCGGATCGCTGGCGCTGGCGGGCCGAAAATTGCGCGCCGCGCCGCATGGCGATGGTCGCCCGGTGCTGGTGCTGCCGGGGCTGGTGAACAGCGATCGATCGAATGTCGTGATGCGTCGCTTCCTGACGCGGCTTGGCTATCGCGCCTATCCCTGGGGACTGGGGCGCAACCTGGGCCGCCGGGCAATCGGGGAGGACGGCGCCCGGCTGATCGCGCGGATCGAACGGATCCATGCTGAGACGGGGGAGAAGGTGACGCTGATCGGCGTCAGCCTGGGCGGGATGATGGCCCGTTTTGCGGCAAACCAGCGTCCCGATCTGATCCGTGAAGTTATTACCGTCAGTTCCCCCTTTGCGGGCGATCCGCGCGATACCAATGTGTGGCGCGCGTTCGAATGGTTGACCGGCGACCGGATCGACAGCGATGTCGCCCGCAACTGGGCGTGCGCCTGCGCCGCGCCGCTTGCGGTGCCGTCCACGGCGATCTGGAGCCGAAGCGACGGGTTGGTGAACGGCCTTGCCTGCCGCGCGCCTGGACAGCCGCTGGCCCGCGATATCGAGGTGCGGAGCAATCACGTCGGCGTGCAATTGCGCCCCGCCGTGCTGCTGGCGATTGCGGATGTACTGGCAGGCAAATGCGACAAACCATAAAGCGCGTCTAACGCAGCCGCACCGGGCTAGTGTGGGGCGCGGGGGGAATGATGATCAGACTGGGCAGGGTAGTGGCAGCGGCGGTGGGCAGCATCTTGCTGGCAATTGTCGGCTATGGCCTGGCAGGATTGATCGGTGGTGCAATCCCGGTGAATGCCAACTGGCGCCCCCCAACGCAGGGCATCGAGATTTTCGTCGAGACCAACGGCATTCATACCGGGTTCGTCGTGCCCAAGGTAGCGGCAGACATCGATTGGCGCGGGATCGCCAGGGCAAGCGACATCGCCGATCCGCGTTTCGCTGCGCGCTCGCATCTTGCTATCGGCTGGGGCGAGCGGGCGTTCTACCTGGGCACACCGACCTGGGCGGATGTCAAATTTTCGACCACGTTCCACGCGGCGACAGGCAGTGACGATACACTCGTCCATATCGAGCATGTTGCGCGACCGACCGCCAATCCCGATCAGCGCGTCATTATCCTGCGCCCCGCCGAGTATCGCCGCCTCGCCGCGTTCATCCGTGCAAGCCTGAACGGGGCACGGCCCGTTCACCGCTATGGCTATGGCCGCCACGATGCATTTTATGCCGGGCTTGGTCGCTACGACGCGGTGCACACATGCAATGCATGGACGGGCAGGGCATTGCGCGACGCCGGGGTGCGGATCGGCTGGTGGACGCCCTTCTCCACTAGCGTGATGCACTGGTTTTGAGCGTTTAGCGCACCATTAAGGTCCGATATTGGCACGCCGTTCGGGTGTAGACTGGCACCATGGGGAAACAGGGGCGGCGCAGGCCGGAGATCATCATTGTTGGTGCAGGGTTTGGCGGGCTCGCGGTTGCGCGCGGGCTGCGGCGCGCCAAGGCCAATGTCACACTCGTTGATCGCCAGAATCATCACCTGTTCCAGCCTTTGCTGTATCAGGTCGCCACGGCGGCGTTGTCGCCCGCCGATATCGCCGCACCGATCCGCGCGATCGTGCGGCATTATCGCAATACGCGGGTGCTGCTCGACAGTGTCGCGTCGGTCGATACCGCTGCGCACCGTGTGCTGCTCGAAAGCGGAACGGCGCTGCCCTATGACGCCTTGGTGATCGCGACCGGCGCGCGCCACAGCTATTTCGGGCGTGATGCCTGGGCGGCCGATGCGCCGGGCATCAAGACGATCGACGATGCGATCCGGGTACGATCCAAGATTCTTGTCGCGATGGAACGCGCCGAAACCGACCGGCAGGAAAACCCCGTCACCCGCGCGCAGCACCTCACCTTTGTCGTTATCGGCGGCGGGCCGACAGGGGTGGAGATGGCGGGGGCGATTGCTGAGCTGACGCGCCATGCCGCCGATCTCGATTTCAGACATCTTTCGCCGAGCTGCATCCATGTCATGCTGGTGCAATCGGCGGACCGGCTGTTACCGGCCTTTCCGCCAGCGCTGTCCGAAAAGGCGAAACAATCGCTCGAGGCACTGGGGGTGGAGGTGCGGTTGGGCGAACGCGTCACCGACATTGGCAACAATATGGTGATGATCGGCGAACGGCGAATTCCGGCAGCGGTGATCGTCTGGGCGGCAGGGGTGAAGGCATCACCCGCTGCGTTGTGGCTCGGCGCGACGGCGGATTCGGCGGGTCGGGTGGTGGTGCGGCCCAACCTCAGCGTGCCGGGCCATCCTGATATCTTCGTCATCGGCGATACGGCGGCGGTGACGGGCAAAGGCGATCGGCCTGTCCCGGGCGTCGCCCCCGCCGCCAAGCAACAGGGCCAGCATGTCGCGCGGATCATCGCCGCGACCGTCCGGCGTCGTAAACCGCCGGGGGCGTTTCGCTACAAGGATTACGGCAATCTGGCGACGATCGGTCGCAAGCGTGCGGTTGCCGATTTCGGGCGCACCCGATTGAGCGGCTTCAGCGCGTGGCTCGTCTGGTCGACCGCGCACCTGTTTTATCTCAGCGATTTCCGCAGCCGGATCATCGTCGGTACGCAGTGGTTGTGGAGTTACGTCACGTTCGATCGCGGTGCGCGGCTGATCACCGGGCTTGGCGACGGGATGATGCCGACGACAGTGTGGAGCGATGACGCGCCGGTCGACTGAGCATTGGCCAGACGGAAAAGCCTTTAGTCGTCGCCAGCCCGATAGCCGTCATAGTCGCGGCAATTGTCGCGGTCGCGGCGACAGGCATCTGCTGCCTTTTTGCGATCCCGGCCTTCGCGCGCTTCCTGCTTGCGCGCCTTGCGGCCATAGTTGCGATCGGCCTCATCCTGGCTGGTCGTTGCCCAGTCAGTAGCCTGCCCCGCCACCTTGAACGGTGCACTGACGACTCCAACGGCGGTTTTGGCAAGGCAACCGCCTGTCGCGATCGGCAGCAG
The DNA here is from genome assembly GCA_964631905.1 of uncultured Stakelama sp. Classification (GTDB taxonomy): domain Bacteria; phylum Pseudomonadota; class Alphaproteobacteria; order Sphingomonadales; family Sphingomonadaceae; genus Sphingomonas. The sequence continues at coordinate 4,641 of CAZWAL010000050.1, read as the reverse complement.
CAACACGGCACACAGGGTAATTTTCCGCATGGCAGTCAACTCCTTGCGGCTAGTTGGCCGCCTTCAGGGCATTAACCCCGTTTAGCGGAAAGTCAGTAAAAAACCCGTCAATGCCGAGGTTGAGATAGGCCGTGATCTCGGCGGCGATGTCGCCGTGCGTCGCGGGATCGGTGCCGTTGCGGTAAGTCGCTGGCAGAAAAACGTTTTCCGCTCGGAACGTCCAAGGGTGCAGCCGCAATCCGGCGGCATGCGCATCGGCAACCAACGTCGTCGGCGCCGCCTTGCCATCCCAGATCAAATTCTTGTTGGGGCCGATGCCATAGGCATAGCTGGCAATGGCGCGCAGCCCCTCAGGCGTTGCCATTGCGGCATAGCTTGCCGCGACACCGTTTTTGCCAGCATCGGCAGGGCCGCCAGCGGCGTCCATCAACTGGATCAGCCGCACCTTGGTCATGCCCTTCAGCGCCTTCAGATTATTGACCTCGAACGACTGGATGAACACCGGCGCGTCGGCGCTGTCCCACCCCGCCTTTTTCAGTTCGGCGACCAGCTTTGCCTCCATCGGTTTGCCGATCGACTGGAAATAGCTGGGGTGCTTGGTTTCGGGATAGATGCCGATTGTGCGCCCGGTCAGCCGCGACTCTTCCTTCGCCAGCGCGATCACCTCGGCGAGCGTCGGGATCTGGAATGCGCCATCATATTTCGCGCTCGCGGGGCGGAACTGCGGCAGGCGCTCCTTGGCCCGCAGCGTCTTGATCTCGCGCAGCGTGAAATCCTCGGCGAACCAGCCCGTGTGCGACGCGCCGTCGATGACCTTGGTTGTCTTGCGCGCGGCAAATTCGGGGCGGGTGCTGACATCGGTGGTGCCGGTGATGTCGTTTTCGTGGCGCGCGATGAACACATTGTCCTTCGTCAGCACAAGATCGGGCTCGATGAAATCGGCACCCTGCTCGATCGCGAGCCGATAGGCAACGATGGTATGTTCCGGGCGCAACCCGCTCGCGCCGCGATGCGCGATCACGATGGGGGGCGATAGCGGCTTTTCTTCAGCGGCGGGCGGGGTCATCGCACCAGTCTGCGCCAAAGTGGGCAGCGGCACCAGTATGGCGACCGATGCCGCCGCTAATGTCCGCAGCATCGGAATCCGCTTGCCTAATCCCGTCCGGTTCAGTTTCATGTGGCAATCCTTTTTCACGAACCCCATTTACCCGCTGCGCGTTACAGCATCTCTTCAGGAGGGGCGATTCCCATGCATTTTTCCATCAACGGTGCCGCTGTTGAGGCGGATCCCGATATTCGTACCTCGCTGCTCGATCTGCTCCGCGATCATGCCGGGCTGACCGGCACCAAAAAGGGCTGCGATCACGGTCAGTGCGGGGCCTGCACGGTGCTGGTCAACGGGCGCCGGATCAACAGCTGCCTGACCCTGGCGGTGATGCACCAGGATGATGAAATCGTAACGATCGAAGGGCTGGGGACGGCGGAAGCGCTCCACCCAATGCAGGCGGCTTTCATCAAGCATGACGGATTTCAGTGCGGCTATTGCACGCCGGGTCAGATTTGCTCGGCGGTGGCGATGCTCGACGAAGTGAAAGCCGGCTGGGCGAGCCATGTCAGCGCGTCGCTCGATTCGGCCACGCTCGACGAGGCGGAAATATCTGAGCGGATGAGCGGCAATCTGTGCCGCTGTTCGGCTTATCCCAATATCGTCGATGCGATCATGGAAGTGGCCGAGGCATGAAACAGTTCGACTATATCAAGGCCGACAGCGCCGAAGCCGCGGTTGATGCGAGCGGCGAGGGCGTTCGGTTCATCGCGGGCGGCACCAATCTGCTCGATCTGATGAAGCTGCAGATCGAAACTCCCGATACGCTTGTCGATATCAGCCGCCTCGATTTGGGCGGGATCGCCGATACAGTGGCGGGCGGATTGCTGATCGGTGCGCTCGTCACAAACAGCGATTTGGCGCAAGATGCGCGGGTGCGCAACCGCTACCCGGTACTGGCACGGGCTTTGCTCTCAGGTGCATCGCCGCAATTGCGCAACAAGGCGACGACGGCGGGCAATCTGCTCCAGCGGACGCGCTGCTATTATTTTTATGACACTGCACGCGCCTGCAACAAGCGCGATCCGGGCAGCGGGTGCGCGGCGCAGGGCGGGTATAACCGCATCATGGCCGTGCTCGGCACCAGCGAGGACTGTATCGCCACGCACCCCAGCGACATGGCGGTGGCGATGCGCGCGCTCGACGCAGTGATCATCACCTTGCTGCCCGGTGGCGATCGCCGCCGGATCGCGATCGGCGATCTTTACCGGCTGCCCGGCACCACCCCGGAGATCGAAAACAGCCTGCAGCCCGGTGAGCTGATCACCCATATCGAGTTGCCGCCTGCCCCGGCAGGTGAGCAACTCTATCGCAAGGTGCGTGACCGCGCGTCCTATGCGTTTGCGCTGGTATCGGTGGCGGGTATCGTCGCGGTGGAGGATCGCATCATCACCAGCGCGGCGCTTGCCTTTGGCGGGCTTGGACCGATGCCGTGGCGAGACGCGGCGGTCGAGGCCGTGCTGATCGGTAAGGCACCGTCGCTCGGGCTGTTCGAGGCAGCGGCTGATGCGCTGCTGGCGGACGCGCGCGGCTATGGCAGCAATGATTTCAAGATACCGCTCGCACGGCGCACGCTGGTTGCCGCCCTGCGTGACCTGACGACATCGGATCTGGTGGAGGACGCAGCATGAGCGAACACAAGATGGATGCCGATTATGGCTCCTCGGCGCTCGATCGCGGCGTGCAGGGCCTGCTCGGCAAGGGCATCGACCGGACCGACGGCGTCGCCAAGGTGACCGGCGCGGCGATTTATGCTGCCGAGCACAAGCCGAAGGGCAAACTTGCTTACGGCTATGCCGTCACCGCGACGATCGCGGTCGGCACGGTGAAGGCAGTGGATACGACCGCGGCGATCTCGATGCCCGGCGTCATCCAGATCATCACCGATGATCCCCGCCTGCCCAGCGAATCGCCCAATATCGGCGCAGACATGGCCCCGCGGTTCGACGGTGTCGTCGAAAGCTATGGCCAGATCGTCGCGCTGGTGATCGCCGAAAGCTTCGAACAGGCCCGCGCGGCCGCAATGGCCGTCGCCGTCGATTATGCCCCGCAAAAGGGGGCGTTCGATACGATGGCGGGCGTGGCCACGGCCAAGCCCCCGCACGAAGGTGCGATGCTGCCCGATGTCGTCGCAGGCGATGTCGACGCCGCGATGGCAGCCGCCGAATTCACCCATGATGCGACCTATACCACGCCCTATCAGGTGCATGCCGCAATGGAGCCGCATGCAGCTGTCGCCGAATGGGATGGCGAAGATCTGACGCTCTACGGCTCCATCCAGATCATGCGCGCGGCGCGGCCATTGCTTGCCAAGTCGCTGGGCGTCGATGTCGAGCGCGTGCGGATGCTGTCGCCCTATATCGGTGGCGGGTTCGGCGGGAAGATTGGCGGGCCGGAAATCGTGCTCGCGGCAATCGGCGCGCAGGCGATCGGCCGTCCGGTGCGGGTGGCGCTCACCCGGCAGCAGCTGTTCCATTCGATTTTCGGCCGGTCCGATACCCATCAGCGCATCCGGCTGGCGGCGAACGCCGATGGCAAGCTGACCGGCATCGCACAGGACAGCATCGTCAGCCAGAAAGTCGGCCTGAACTTTTTCGAGCCCGTCGCGCTGGGGGCATTGTCGCTCTACGCAGGTGCGGCCCGCAGCTTCACCACCCGGATCGTCAAGCTGAACGTGACGCGGGCGGGTGCGGTGCGGGCGCCGGGCGAAGCGGTGGGCATGATGGCGCTCGAGACCGCAATGGACGAGATGGCGGAGAAATTGGGCATCGATCCGATCGCGTTCCGCAAATTGAACGAGCCCGATGTCGATCCGATGCGCGGCGTGCCCTTTTCCACGCGCCGCCTGGTCGATTGCCTCGATGACGGCGCGGCGCGGTTCGGCTGGAACGCGCGGGTCGCAACGCCGGGATCGGTGCGCGAGGGCGAATGGCTGATCGGCATCGGCATGGCGACCGCCGCGCGCGTCAACTTCCTTGCCAACAGCGATGCGCGGGTGCGCCTGACGCCCGACGGCAATGCCGAGGTTGAGACCGACATGACCGATATCGGCACCGGCACCTATACGATCCTGGCGCAAATTGCGGGCGAGATGCTCGGGCTGCCGATCGATCGGGTGAAGGTATTCCTCGGCGACTCGAACCATCCTGATGGTGCCGGGTCGGGCGGATCGTTCGGCGCGGCGTCGAGCGGGTCTGCGGTGCAGCTGGCGTGCGACGATTTGGTGGCGGAGCTTGCGCGGCGGATGGACGCCAAACCCGAAGACATGACGCTGAAGGACGGCCATGCGATTGCGGGCAACAAGCGCGTGCCGCTTGCCGAGCTGGTCGGCGATACCCCGTTCGAGGCGATGGGCATGCTCCGCCCTGGCCGGAACAGCCGCACCTTTTCGCAGGCAACGCACGGCGCGCAATTTGCCGAAGTAGCGGTGCATGCGGTGACGGGCGAAGTCCGTGTGCGGCGGATGCTCGGCGAGTTCGATTGCGGGCGCATCCTCAACGCCAAGACCGCGCCCAGCCAGGCGATTGGCGGGATGA
>CAZWAL010000049.1:0-15112 GCA_964631905.1 uncultured Stakelama sp. | reverse complement strand
CGGCGACGAGCTGTTTTTCGGCCCCTATCGCCAGATGTACCGGGCAAAGCTCGGCGCGGCGCTGGCCGGCGCACAGTGGACGGGGATTACGACCCGCCTTGGCGAAAAACTGCTCGAAACCGGAGCGGTCGATGCTGTGCTGACAATGGCACCCGATCCCGACGATCGCTGGAAGCCGGTGCCGGTGCTGGTGACGAAAGCCGAGGGGATGGCGCAGGTGCGCGGCATGCGGATGGGCTATGCGCCGCTGCTCGCGCTGCTCCAGCCGGCGCGCGATGCGGGCTATAAACGGATCGCCGTCATCGGCATTCCGTGCCAGGTCCATGCGCTGCGCAAGATCGAGGCGAGCCTGGGGTTCGAGCGGCTTTACGTCATCGGCACGCCCTGTTCGGACAATACCACGACCGAACGCTTCCATGATTTCCTGGCGCTGCTTGCCGATGATCCGGACAGCATCACCTATCTGGAGTTCCGCGCCGATTATCATGTCGAGCTGCGCTTCACCGATGGCCGGGTAAAGGCGATTCCGTTCCTGCAGCTGCCGATTTCGAAGCTGCCGCCCGATTTCTTCCCGCTTACTTGCCGCACCTGCGTGGACTACACCAATGTGCTCGCCGATGTGACGGTGGGCTATATGGCGGGGGAGGGCGAGCAGTGGCTGGTCGTTCGCAATGAACGCGGCGCGGAGCTGCTGGCGTTGCTGGGCGACGAGGTCCAACTGGCACCGCCCGGCAATGCCGGCAAGCGCGCAAGCGCGGTCAAGGGCTTCATCATGAATGTCGAGCGTGCAGCAGGCGGCCTGCCGCTCCGCCGGATGCCCGAATGGGTGCGCCCCATCGTCGGCTGGCTGATGCCCCGCTTCGGCCCGCGCGGGCTCGAATTTGCGCGCACGCGGGTGGAGATGAAGGCGGCGGAGACGGTGGTGCACTTGCGGCGCGAACGGCCACGGCGGATGAAGACGATGATCCCCGCGCATATCTGGGCGCTCGTCGCGCCGTATGATCTGGTGCCGGGGGACGGGGAATTGCCGGCTGCCAAGGGTGACGAGCGGCAGGAGTAGATTGGTGGCGCGGCAATCGGTTTCTCACATGAGGCGTCACCCTGAACTTGTACTAGGGTCCACCGCGCAACCCGTCCGATTGCCGGTTAGGCACGGTGGATGCTGAAACAAGTTCAGCATGACGGATGATTTTCAATGAATTGCCGTTCTCGATCATGAGCGCGGCGCGCCTGTCCTGAATTCGGTCACCTATGCCGACGATCCCCAAGGGCCCGCTATTCGTGCCCCGCTGGTTACGTTAACCATCTCTAATGTCGGCGCGGGGCGAATCGAAAATATCGGCCCTGCGCCGCACCGCCGGCCGGTGGGCGGTATTGCTTGGCTTGCTTGCAATCACCGGTGCCGGAGCGAGCCAGACACTGATTTCACCGATCGATCCGTTGACAATCGCCGATGATGATTTCGCGCGCCAGCGTGATCCTGCGATCTGGCGCGGGCTGGTGGTGCAACGGATTGCCTTTACCGAGGCGGACGCAACCTGGCGTTTCTGGCGGATCAGCAATCTCGCGCAGCCCGACGGGCCGTTATGGGTCGTTACGCATGATAATGAGAATGCTACCTTTGCGGCCGCGCTCACCGCGGTGAAAAGCTGGGGCGGCGTGGCGATGATCGTCGATACCGGCCCGGTCGATACGCGCTACAATGCACGCTTCAACAGCGACGTGGCAGGCACGCCGATTGATCCCAATCGCCATTTCAGCGATGCCAACCCGGCCTATGTCGGGCGGATGCTGGCGGATCTCGGCGTGCCGCCACGCATGATCATCGCGCTCCACACCAATGCCCCCGATTTCGACCCGCGCCTGTCGGACTGCCCCGCCGCACGGCCGGGGCGGGGCGCGATTTCCGTCGAACTATGCAGCACCCGCTATCAACCGCGCCCGGCGCGGGTGCGGGCATGGCCGTTCGATGATGCCGACAGTCTGGTCCTGATGCCGCACCTCGACGGCCGTCAGCGACGCTCGGCGCCGTGCGCACCGCTGATGGCGGCAACCGATGCCAATCTGGTCTTCGAACGCGTGGCGGTGAGCGACGGTTCGCTATCGAATTATGCGGCGCAACACGGCTTGGCCTATCTGAATATCGAGACCGAGGAGCGCGGATCGAGCGATACCGGCATCGCCCAGGCGCGCGATCGGCTGGTGGCCATGATCGATCTGGTGATGCAGCGCTGTGGCGCGGTGCCGGGGCTGACGCTGAAACCACCACGACGGCGCTGAGCCGCCTCACGTCTTGTCGGTAAAGCGCTTGACCTTGACGGGCAGGTCCTTGCCCTTGGTGCGGCGCGAGGGCACCTGCACCGGGTTCTTCTTTTTCCACGCGGCCCAGGTCATCGGGCCATCGGGCGTGTCGATGATCTGATCGTCGAGCGAATCGCTCATCGTGCAGGTCCTTTCCGTCCAAATGGCCAGCTAACAATGCCACCGGCAAACAGCGCCCACCAAACCAGTACCGGCTGGAACGCTAGGCGGGGCGCATGATAGCCCCAGCCAAGCTGCGTGCCGCCGATGACCACGCCCTCCACCGCATGTTTGATGTTCGCCGGAAACACGCAGACAGCATAGGCGGCAAGGCCCCAGGCGGCGGTGCGGCGGAAGCGCGGGATCATCAGGCCGATTGCGCCGGCTATCTCGCACACCCCGGTCAGCAGGATCGTCTCGAGCGGATAGGGCACCCAATCGGGTACGATCGGCATGAACCCGTTCGGCGATCGCAGATGAACGATGCCGACGAACAGATAGGCCGCCGCGATCACCCAGCGCAGTACGGTGCGGGTCCGCTCCAGCCCATTCATTCGCTTGCTTCCACGATAGGTTGCGCCGCACCCACATGTACCTGACCGCGGGCCTGGGCGAGCATCACCTGCCGGTGGCGTTCGGCATAGCCCGCGCGCTGTTCCTCATCGCGCGTCGCATGGCAGGCAGGGCAGCTCACGCCCTCCTCATATAGCGGCGACTGGCGGTCCTCGGGGCTGACGGGCATACGACACGCCCGGCACAGGCCGTGGCTGCCGGGTGCGAGGCCATGGCCGACGGCGACACGCTCATCGAACACAAAGCATTCGCCCTGCCAGCGGCTGTCGGCGGGGGGCACTTCCTCCAGATATTTCAGGATGCCGCCTTTCAGGTGAAAAACGTCGGTAATCCCCTCCGCCTTCAGAAATGCCGTCGCCTTTTCGCAGCGGATACCACCGGTGCAGAACATCGCGACCTTTTTGTCGGCAATGGCGTCGCGGTTGGCGCGGAACCAGTCGGGAAATTCGCTGAAGCTGCTCGTGTCGGGGTCGATCGCCCCGGCAAAACTGCCGACCTTCACTTCATAGGCATTGCGCGTGTCGATCACGATCGTGTCGGGTGAATCGATCAGCGCGTTCCAGTCGGCGGGCGCGACGTAATGACCGACGTCGAGCGGATCGATATCAGGCTGCCCCATCGTCACGATCTCTCGCTTCAGCCGCACTTTCATGCGGTGGAACGGCATCGCATCGGCGGTCGAATATTTCACTTCGATATCGGCGCAGTCGGGCAGGGCGCGGATGTGATCGAGTACCGCACCGACCGCCTCGGCGGTGCCCGCGATTGTCCCATTGATGCCCTCGTGCGCAAGCAGCAACGTGCCCTTGATCCCATGCGCCTCGCACGCGGCCAGCAGCCGTGCGCGCAAAGCGGCCGGATCGTCGAACCGGGCGAAGCGATACAGGGCGGCTACGGTGATCATCGCGGAAAGCTCGTTGCCCACCAGGCATCAAACTTAGCGCGTTCATCAGCGCTCAAATGCAGCCCGATCTTCGACCGCCGGAGCAGCGCATCATCGGGCGTGCGGGCCCATTCGCGGTCGTGCATCCAGCGCGCTTCGATCTCGGTCAGCCCGCCACCCAGATCGGCACCCATTGCCGCTTCATCGCCGACGCCCTCGAGCATCTGATGAAGCATCGATCCATAAGCGCGCGCCATGCGATATGAACGCGCGTCGCCGAGAAACGGCCAGGTCGTGCGAACCTTGGCGAGAAACGCAGTGAAATCGCCGATATCGCCGCCGGGAAAGGGCCGGCTGCGGGTGGTGGCGCGCGCGGAGAAGCCCATCGGGCGGGCCAGCTTGCCGATCGCTTCTTCGGCCAGATGCCGCGCGGTGGTGATCTTGCCGCCGAATATCGACAGCAAAGCGGGGCCATGCGTGTCGAGCTCGAGCACATAGTCGCGCGTCACGGCCTTCGCTTCGCTCGCGCCGTCATCGTACAGCGGGCGCACGCCGGACCAGGTCGAGGTGACGTCGGCGGGCGTCACCTGGCGGACGAAATGCCGGTTCACCGCCTCGCACAAATAGGCGATTTCCTCGGCGTCGATCACGGCATCCTCGGGCGCATCGACGGGCACATCGGTGGTGCCGATCTCGGTCGACCCGTTTTCATAGGGGATGGCGAACACGATCCGCCGGTCGGGCTGTTGCAGGATATAGGCCTGATCGCCGTCGAATAGCTTCGGCACGACAATATGGCTGCCCTTGATCAGCCGGATGCCGCTGGCCGCGTTAACCCCCAGCTTGCCGAGCATCTGATGCACCCAGGGGCCGGCGGCGTTGACCATCGCCCGCGCCGTGAGTTCGCGCCCGTCGGACAGGATGGCACGCCACCTATCGCCTTCGCGCCGGGCGGAGACGATCGCGGTCTGGACGATGATTTCCGCACCATTGGCGGCGGCATCGACCGCGTTCAGCACCGTCAGCCGGGCATCGTCGACCCAGGCGTCTGAATAGACGAAACCCTTGTTACCACCCTTCAGCGGGGAGGTGAAAGCAGTGTCACGGGCGTTCAATCCGCGCGAGCGGGGGAGGGACATTCGCCCGCCCAGAAAATCATAGAGCAACAGCCCGATCCGGACGAGAAACCAGGGCCGAACCGCGTTCTCATGAGGCAGCACGAATTGCAGCGGGTAGATAATGTGCGGTGCCGCCTTCACCAGCCGCTCACGCTCGCGCAGGGCCTCCGCCACCAGCTTGAATTCGTAATATTCCAGGTAGCGCAGCCCGCCATGGATGAGCTTGGTCGAGGCGGAGGATGTCGCCCCGGCGAGATCGCCCTTCTCGACCAGCGCGACCTTCAGCCCGATCAGCGCCGCCTCTCGGGCAATTGCTGCGCCGTTGATCCCGCCGCCGATGATGAGAAGGTCGTATGTCACCGTTGTCCGATAGCGTGACGACCCGGCTTCGCACAGAAGGAATCTGCCAGAAGAAATTTGGTAGTTGGGGCGCAACCGCCTATCCCATTGGCGATGCCCAAATTCACCCCCAAGCCGACCGGCAGCCTGCCGACTGCCAAACAAATTCTCGATTTCATCGCGTCCGCCGAAACCTCGGTCGGCAAACGGGAGATCGCCAAGGCGTTCGGCCTGCACGGCGCGGAGAAGATCGCGCTGAAGGCATTGCTGAAGGATATGGCCGATGAAGGGCTGATCGACAGCGCACCGGGTCGCGCGTTTCATCAGATGGGCGGCGTGCCGAAGGTAACGGTGCTGCGCATCACCGATGTGGGCGACGACGGGCAATGCTGGGCGGTCCCCGAGAGCTGGCAGGCCGATACCCCCGCGCCGCGGCTTCGCGTGCGGGAAAAGGGGCGGCGCGGCGCGCTGGGCATCGGTGATCGCATTCTGGCGCGCACCGAGGAGGCCGGGAGTGGCTGGATTGCGCACCCGTTGAAATCGCTCGCCAAGGGCGAGGAGCTGATGCTTGGCGTGCTCCGAGAGGAGGGCGGCAAGCTCTGGCTGATCGGCGTCGACAAGCGCGAGCGGCGCGAACATCAGGTGTCGGATGCTGGCGGGGCCAACCCCGGCGATCTGGTGCTGGCCGAAAAGACCGGCCGGCCGCCGCGCATCACCGCTCGCGTAACGCAGGTGCTGGGCGATCCCTTCGCCCCGCGCAGCTTCTCGATGATCGCGATCCACAAGCTCGGCATCCCCAATGAATTTGCGCCCGAGGCGATCGAGGAAGCAGGCGAGGTGGCGCGTCAGCCGCTCGGCGACGACCGCCAGGACCTGCGCCACCTGCCGATCGTCGCGATCGACCCGGAGGATGCGCGCGACCATGACGATGCCGTCTGGGCGACGCCCGATGACGATCCGGAAAACGCAGGCGGCTGGCGCGCAATCGTCGCGATTGCCGATGTCAGTTTCTATGTTCGCCCGGGCTCCGCAATCGACAAGGAAGCGCGTCGGCGCGGCAACAGCGTCTATTTCCCTGATCGCGTGGTGCCGATGCTGCCCGAATTGCTGTCGGCGGATGTATGCTCGCTGAAAGCGGGCGAGGACCGTGCAGCGCTCGTCTGCCATCTGCAGATCAGCAAAGGCGGTACGCTGAAAAACTGGCACTTCACCCGCGCGGTGGTGCGGATTGCGGCGAACATTGCCTATGAAGAGGCGCAGGCCGCGATTGATGCGCATGCCCAACAAGCGCCGCCGCTGGGCCTTCACTGGGATGACGGACTTGTTGGGAGCGCCCTCGTGCCGCTCTGGGCCTGCTGGCGGGCGCTTGCTGCTGCCCGCGCCAAACGCGCGCCGCTCGATCTCGACCTGCCGGAGCGCCGCGTGGTGCTCGACGAAAAGGGCCGGATCATGTCGGTCGCACCCCGCGAGCGGCTCGATGCCCACAAGCTGATTGAGGAATATATGATCGCCGCCAATGTCGCGGCGGCGAAGGCGCTGGAGAAGAAAAAGGCGCCAGTCATGTACCGCGACCATGAGCCGCCCGCCCGCGAGAAACTGGTCGCGCTCAAGGATTATCTGAAAACCTTCGGCGTTGAATTCGCATTGGGGCAGGTGGTGAAACCCTCCACCTTCAACCACGTCATCGACCGTATCGGCGAGAGCGATTTCCGCCCGCAGGTGATGGAGCAGATCTTGCGCACCCAGACCCAGGCCTATTATGCGCCCGGCAATCACGGCCATTTTGGCCTCGCGCTGGGCAGCTACGCGCACTTCACGTCGCCCATCCGCCGCTATGCCGATCTGGTCGTCCACCGTTCGCTGGTCGCGGCCTATAAACTCGGACCGGGCGGGCTGACCGAAGGCGAGGCCGCGTCGATGGACAAGATCGGCGAGAGTATCTCGATGCTCGAACGCCGGGCGATGGAGGCCGAACGCGACACGATCGATCGCTATGTCGCCGCCTATCTCGGCAAGCGCGTGGGCGAAGTGGTCGATGTACGGATCACTGGCGTCCAGAATTTCGGTTTCTTCGCGACGGTCGAAGGGATTGGTGGCGACGGGCTGATGCCGGTCCGCGACATCGGCCGCGAATATTTCCGCTATGATGAGGCGGCCAAGGCGCTGATCGGCGAACACAGCGGGGACACCTTTTCAAGCGGTATGCGGTTGCAGCTTCGGCTGGCAGAGGCAAACCCGGTATCAGGCGCACTGCGGTTTGAAATGGTGGACGGCAAAGGCAGCAGCAGCGGTGCCCGACCCTGGGACGATCGCCCCAAACGCGTCATCAAGCATCGCGGCCGCCCCGCCAACATCCGTCATCAGGGGAAAAAGCGCTGATACAGGCTTTGGCCCCATTGCCGATCAGCAACCAAATGATACGTATTGATGCATGACGCTGCACAAACAGCGTGCCATAACGAAAAAAATGCCTGGGAGGGCGATGTGAAAGCAACAGCGATCGCCGTGCATGCGCGGTACCACGTCATTGCATCGTCAGCGTCGGCTAGCGGCGCGCAGTCTGCGCGGGGTACGGCATAAGTTATGGCAATGGCCCCTCTCTCCGGTACGCGGCGCTCGACAATCGAAACTGCTGCGCTCGATCGGACAAGACGTCGGCTGGCGCAGGTGTTCATGGCAAATCACGCTTTGTCGCCGGAGGATGCCATTCCCTTCAGCACGACAACCGATGCCGATGAAAAGATATTTGCACGGATGATGCGCACCGGTATGATCCGCCATGCGGGGCGCAACCGCTATTATCTCGATCTCGATAGCTATCACGCGCAGATCAACCGCCGTCAGCGACTGAATGCGGCGATCACAATCATTCTTGCGGTCACGGTCGCGCTGCTGGCGACGATGTTCTACGTTTAGAGCGGCAATTGTTCAGGTCGGATCGTCATTGCGAGCGGAGCGAAGCAATCTGGTCCGGGACTGGATTGCTTGGCTGCGCTCGCAATGACGGGCGCTACTTCATCTGAAACCGACTCTAGGGGCGATTGAGCGCCGGTAGGGCGTCGCTTGCCCCCGTCAGCCCGCCGTGAACGTCAACCCCGCCTTGTCGATCAGTCGCTTGCGCAGCGCTGCGCCCATGATCGCGCCGGGCGTCCAGATCCCGCCTTTTGCGTCCGCCACGTCGCGGACCAGACACAGCGCGCTTTCGGCGATCATTTTGCTGGTCGATCCATAGCCTGGGTCGCGATCTCCCGTGACGACGGCGTCGATACGCTGGCCATCGGCCATTTCGCCGATGAACAGCACGTCATAATGGCCAGCATCGCGCTCTTCCTTCGACGGTCCTTCGCCGGGTTTCGGCCCTTTGTCGCCTGCAAAGGGGTTCATCTTGGCGAGCGCTTCGGCAGCAGCCTTGCCCATTTCGCCCAATCCGGCGACGACCATTTCGTCATAGACGAAGTCGGCACCATAAGCCTGTCCCAGCAGGAAATTGGTGCGGTGGACATTCTTGGTGTTGATCGCCGCCATGATGAATGGCGCGACCCAGCTATCGATCGCCTTGTCATATTCGGGCAACATGCCCATCGGCTGGCTTGGGCCCTTGAAGCCCGGCGTCAGCGCGAATGGATCGGTCAGCACGCCGATCAGCGACGGGTTGCGAGCGGCGGCAGCCATCGTCGCCTTCAGACTGGCAGCCGTGCCGCCCGAAAAAGTCCCCTTCATCGTCCGCACCCGGCACTTCACGCGCGGTGCTGGCATCCCGAACTTCGCCTTGGCGGCTTCCTGCAACGTCAGCACACCCAGATCGAACGGGATCGAATCGAACCCGCAGGAAAACACAATCCGCGCGCCGGTTTTCTGCGCGGTCTCGTGGTGCGCAGCGATCATCTCGTGCATCCAGCCGGGTTCGCCGCACAGATCGACATAAGCGGTGCCTGTTTCGGCGCAGGCGGCGACCAGATCGCTGCCATAGAGCTGATAGGGCCCGACGGTGGTGATGATCACGGTTGCCCGGTCGCACATTGCCCGAATGCTGGCGGGGTCTTCGGCATCGGCGACCACAAGCGGTGTATCCGACGGCGCGCCGATCAGGTCGCGCACTTCTTCCAGCTTGGCGAGCGACCGGCCGGCCATGGCCCAACTCGGCTTGTCAGCGCCGGGATAGGCCTGAACGAGATATTCGGCGACCAGGCGCCCGGTATAGCCGGTGGCGCCGTAAATGATGACGTCGAATTCGCGTGGCATGGTCGTCTCTCCCAAATTTTTCCTCTCCCTCAAGGGAGAGGGGAAAACCTCACGCCGCCTGGCTGAATTGCAGGCTGGCGAGCCGGGCGTAAAGCCCGTTCTGGCCGATCAACTGGCTGTGCGTGCCGGTCTCGACGATGCGGCCGTCATCCATCACGATGATGCGCGACGCTGACCGTACGGTGGCGAGCCGGTGGGCGATCACCAGTGTCGTGCGATCTTCCATCAGCCGCTCGAGCGCCTGCTGCACAAGCCGTTCGCTCTCGGCATCGAGCGCGCTTGTCGCCTCATCGAGCAGCAGGATTGGCGCATTGCGGAGCAGTGCACGGGCAATCGCCACACGCTGGCGCTGACCGCCCGACAACCGCGCACCGCCTTCGCCAAGGAAGGTATCGAGCCCATCGGGCAGCTTGCGCAGGAATTCCGCGGCGTTCGCAGCTTCAGCCGCAGCCCAAAGCGCGTCGTCGCTCGCTGACCAGTCGCCATAGCGCAGATTGTCGCGCGCGGTTGCCCCGAAGATCACCGTATCCTGCGGCACCATCGCGATGCGCTTGCGGATTTCGGCGGGGTCGGCGCTTGGCAAACCGACGCCGTCGATGCGGACCATGCCTGAATCCGGATCGTAGAAACGTTGGATCAGCTGGAACAACGTCGATTTGCCTGCACCCGAAGGACCGACAATCGCTACCGTCTCCCCCGGTGCGACGGTCAGCGAGAAATTGTCGAGCGCGGACACTTCCTGCCGCGTCGGATAGCGGAAGGTGACGTTTTCAAACGCCACTTCGCCCAGTGGTGGCACCGGCAAGGCCACGGGATGCTGCGGCGCGCGGATCTCGGGCTCTTCGGCAAGCAGTTCGTTGAGCCGCGCGGCCGCACCCGATGCGCGGAGCAGATCGCCATAAACCTCGGTGAGCGCGCCGAACGCTCCGGCCACGAAACCACCGGTCAGCACGAACGCAGTGATTGATCCGCCGGTCAGCGTGCCATTGGCGACGTCCCGAACCGCATCCCACATGATCAGCACGATCGCGCCGAACAACAGGCCGATGACGGCCGCCGTCATGATCGCACGCAGACGGAAGCGCTTCTTGGCGGTGGCAAAGCTGCTGCCCACGGCCTTTTCGAACCTGTCGCCTTCGCGCGCTTCCTGCCCGAAAGCCTGAACGATCTTCATTGCTCCCAGCGTCTCGACTGCGATCGAACCAATGTCGGCCACCCGGTCCTGGCTGGTGCGCGAATATTGCCGCACCCGGCGGCCAAGGAATACGATTGGCAGGATGACGACCGGAATGCCGATCAGCAGCGACGCGGCCAGTTTCGGCGCGAGCGCAAACAGATAGATGACGCCGCCGACCCCGATCACGAGATTGCGCAGCGCCACCGACACCGTCGTGCCGACAATCTGTTCGATAATCGCCGTATCGGCTGTGAGACGCGAGGCGATTTCCGACGGTCGGTTTTCCTCAAACCACTTTGGGTCAAGCCGCAAAAGATTGCGGTGCACGGCCACGCGCACATCGGCCACGGTACGTTCGCCTAGCCACGAGACGAAATAAAAGCGAACGGCCGTGGAAATCGCGAGCACGATCACGACGACCCCGAGCCCCTGAAAATAGGGGGCGATCGACTTGGCATCGCCATTGCCGCTGAAACCGTTATCGACGACGAGCTTGAACGTCGCGGGGATATAAAGCGTTGCCCCGGCCGCAAAGATCAGCGCGACGACCGCGATGGCGATCTGAAGCGGATATTTAGAGGCAAAGCCCCACACCATTACCAGGCTGGAGAGTTTGCGGCGCGGCTCGGGGGCGGCGGCGGACGGGGCAGGGTCGGGCTCGGTCATGATCGCTGGCGTCTAGCAGGCGCGTCCCTCACCCTCAACGGCTATCACGCTCGATTTGGCACTCTGCGTGCCGTCTCTTTGACGAGACGGCATTTGCTACTGCAGTGCAGCATGCTAATGCGCCCATACTTGACGGTACGGTAACCGGTTGGGTGATAAGGGACGTACATGCTCTATAACGCCTATGAAATGCAGCGCTCGATGCTCGCCGGGGCCAGTGCCATGGCCGATTTTGGGGCAACCATGTTGCAGAACCCCGCCAATCCCTTCGCTTATTTCGGTGGCGGGCCGGTGCTCGGTTCGGCGCTGGAGGTGTTTGCGCATGCCGCTGCTCCCCGCGGTAAGCCTGCATTCGGCCTCGATTCGACGGTGATCGACGGCAAGACGATCGCGGTCGACGAGCAGATCGTGCTTCGCAAGCCGTTCGGTCAGTTGAAGCGGTTCGCGCGCGAGGGCGTGACGAGCGGCCCCAAGCTGCTGATTGTCGCGCCCATGTCCGGCCATTATGCCACGCTGCTGCGCGGCACCGTTGAACGGATGCTGCCCTTTGCGGATGTCTATATCACCGATTGGCGCGATGCGAAGCTGGTGCCGCTCTCCGATGGCAAGTTCGATCTCGATGATTACATCGATTACATCATCGAATTCATGGAAGTGATTGGCGCGAATGAGGGGCAGGGGGGCACGCACATGCTCGCCGTCTGCCAGCCGTCGGTGCCCTGCTATGCCGCTGCTTGTCTGATGAGCGCTGACAAACATCCCTGCCGCCCCAAGACGCTGACGCTGATGGGTGGCCCGATCGACACGCGCGAAGCCCCAACCGCGGTCAACACCCTCGCGACCGAGCGGCCGCATAGCTGGTTCAGCCAGAATGTGATCGCCACCGTGCCGATGACCTATCCGGGCGCTGGCCGGACGGTGTATCCCGGTTTCCTGCAGCTTGCCGGCTTCATGTCGATGAACCTTGGCAACCACATGATTTCACACTGGGAAATGTTCAAGCATCTTGTCCAGGGTGATGAAGACAGTGCCGATCTCACCAAGGATTTTTACGAGGAATATCGCTCGGTCTGCGACATGACCTCCGAATTCTACCTCCAGACGATCGAAGTCGTGTTCCAGAAACATGCCATCGCCAATGGCACCTACACGCATCGTGGTCGTCCGGTCGATCCGGCCGCAATCACCGATATCGCGTTGCTCGCCATTGAGGGCGAGCGGGACGACATTTCAGGGCTGGGCCAGACCAAAGCTGCGCTCAGCCTGGCCAGCAAGCTGGCGCCTGCCAAAAAGAAGTATCTGATGGCCGAGGGTGCTGGGCATTACGGCATCTTCAACGGCAGCAAATGGCGCAACAAGATCGCGCCGGTCGTGGAAGCCTGGATCGCCGCGCACGCCTGAACATCCGCGGTGATCAGGCCGCCATCAGGCTGTTCGCAAGGTCACTTCGGCATGATCGCCAGCCTCATGCGGCTTGATTGAGCCACCGAACATCATCTTGACCATGCCGGTCAGCGAAACATCCGCTTCCCACGTTTCGGCGCTCTTAAGATCATAGCGCAGCAGCAGCAGGTTCGGGTCTTCCTTGCCACCGGGGAACCACGCCTCAACCTGTTTCGACCAGAGTCGATCGATCGTTGCCGGATCATCGTCCGCCACTAAAGTACCGTGTAGACAAGCGAAAAAGTCATGCCCCTTGGCTGCGAACTGTGCCATTGCCGGTCCGCCGATCGCGATCCGGTTGTCTTTGCCTGTGAAGAACCAAAGCGTGTCGGTAACCCCATCGTCGATTTGCGCCGTCATCGGCTCGCTGTGATCGGGCGTGTCGTCGATGCCGATCATCACAAATGGGCTGGCCTTTAGCGCCTTGAAGAAATCGTCGATCGAAGTGCGGTCGTCGGTCATGTCGAATGGCTCCCAAATTGTCCCTTCATCCAACAAAACAGCCTGACATTGGTTGCCACCCTCGAGCGATGAATCACGTCGAAAGGAGCGCGCGTCCGGCCAATACGAAGCCCATGCCAAAGGCCACGCCCGCAACAAGGGCGAGGATCGACGATCCGCCGATCGCCGCCACAAGGGCAATGACGATGCACCCAAGCCAGCACAATGCCGTCGTGCGCATCGCCCCGACCCGCATCATCGCGGCTGATGTCAGCCCAAGGCCGGCGAGCAGCACCGCCGTTCCTGCCAGGTAGAAATCGACGCCGAACATTGTCGCATCGGGACCGATAATCGACGCCTGCCCGATGATCGCGATGACCAAGCCGTACGTCGCCATGCGGCCAAGTTGGGATGCAAACTGGCCAAAAATCGCGAACAGGCCGAACAGCAGAAACACGTCGATGATTGCATAGAATGTTTCCAGCGCGACGCTCTCAGGCATGTAGGGCACGAATGATGCAACGATCCGCAGGGTGCCGCCGATCATCGCGCTGCGGGCACCCCACACCTCGGTGGCGATCATGCCTCAATCGTCCGGGGAGCGGCGGTATAGCTCACAATTTCATATTCGATGCCGTCATCATCGAAAAAGTAAAAGCGCCGCCCTGGTGCGTAATCGTCATGCGCAAAGGGGGTAAGGCCAAGTGCAAGGACGCCCGCCTCGACAGCGTCGAGATCGTCAACCTGCACGCCGACATGATTGAACGGCACGCCCTTTTCGAAGCGCCCTGCGGGGCCGGTGTCACGCCTTTGGTGATACGCAATGTAATGGGAAGTGCTGCCCACATGGATTGTCAGTTGGCCATCCATGCCGTTGCCGCGCCACCGTTCGCTCCAGCCAAACAGGGTCGCGGCCATGGCAGCGGCGCGCTCGGGATCACTGACATTGATGTTGATATGTTCGATGGTCGCGGACGTCATGAAACTGGCCTCCTGTTTGCCGATTCGGGTTGACGTCCTGACTTTTGCGACCTCAACTTAAGGTGAGGTCAAGCTATTTGTGGAGGCAGGGATGAAGGCGAGCGACGTGATTGCGATCGGCGATCTGGCGGCGCGGGCTGGGGTCTCAGTGTCGGCGATCCGGTTCTACGAAGCGCGGGGCTTGTTGACGCCGTTTCGTAACAGCGGCGGCCAGCGGCGTTTCCTGCGATCGGATATCCGGCGGCTGTCGTTCATCCTGATCGCCCAGCAACTGGGGCTGTCGATCGAGGCGATCCGCGCCGAGCTCGCCAAGCTGCCCGGCGGGCGGACGCCAACTGCAAAGGACTGGACCCGAATGAGCGCCGAGATCCGCACGCTGATCGACGACAAGATCGCGACGCTCACGCGCACCCGCGATTTGCTCGACGGGTGTATTGGCTGTGGGTGCTTATCGCTGGAGGGGTGTGCGCTGTACAATCCGGGCGACCGCGCCGGGAAGCGCGGGGCGGGGGCAAGATATGTGCTGGGGGATGTGGTGGGAGCAGATTAGCGGCGGATATGACTGATCACTTTTTGTTCCGCCTAATGAACGCTATGTGTTAGTCTTTTGTCGACGGCAATCTCGCCGTCAAAACAGAAAGGGAAAAAGATGTCCTTTCCCAATCTGTGCCTGTTCTTGGGCGTCCTCATCGCGTTTGCGACGCTTGTCGTAAAGGTCATCGAGGTCGGTCGTAAGGACTAGCACACGGGCGGGGCGCGGTCTGACAGCTGCGCCCCAAACGTTTGAGCCCCGGTTGCTGACACAACCAGGGCTCACAGAAAGGCGGATGTCCTCGCCTGAATACTAGATATAACAACCAGTAGAAAAATTCAACCTCACAAAACCTCAAACAACCCGGCTGCGCCCATGCCGCCGCCGACGCACATCGTGATGACGACATACTTCGC
>CAZWAL010000048.1:0-15435 GCA_964631905.1 uncultured Stakelama sp. | reverse complement strand
TCAACCAGCAAGGCATCGAAGGCGCGATGATCGTGATGCTCAGCCACGGGCTGGTCTCCGCCGCACTCTTCCTGTGCGTGGGTGTGATCTATGATCGGCTGCACACCCGCGAGATCGACCGTTATGGCGGCCTCAGCATCAACATGCCGCGTTATGCCGTGCTGTTCCTGCTGTTCACGATGGCCTCGGTCGGCCTGCCGGGGACGAGCGGCTTCGTGGGCGAGTTTTTAAGCCTGGCGGGTACCTATCAGGTATCGACTACCGCGACCCTGCTCTGCACGACGGGTATCATTCTGGGCGCTGGCTATATGCTGTATCTTTATCGCCGGATCGCCTTTGGCGAGATCGTACATGACGATGTCCGCGCGATGCCCGATCTGAGTTTGCGTGAAATGGCGCTGCTCGTGCCGATCGCCGCGGCCGTGCTGTGGATGGGCGTTTATCCCGAAAGCTTCATCGCGCCGATGCGGGATGATGCCGCCACGCTGGTCGCCCGGGTTGCGCGCGCCACGCCGGAGGGCGATTCACAGCCAACAGCCGGTAAACCGGTCGCTGCCACGCCCCATGCGGAGGCGCATTGATGGACTATACCGCCAATCTGGTGATGACGCTGCCCGAGATCGTGCTGTCGATCGGCGCGCTGGTGCTGATGCTCGTTGCGGCGTGGGGCGGGCAGGCAGCGTCGCGCGCGATTTCTTGGACGGCAGTGGCCGTGCTGATCGGTGCCGGCATCGCGCTGATCGGCCCTGCATCGAGCGGCGGGACCGCGTTTTACGGGCTGTACCACGCTGATGGCTTTGCGGCTTTTTCCAAGGTGTTGATCTACGGCGCGGCGGCCGTGGCGATCATCATCGCCCCGCGCTTCTTCGATTCGACCACCGGCGACAATCTGCGCCCCGAATACCCCGTCCTGATCCTGTTGTCGGCGGTGGGCATGGGGATGATGGTCTCCGCGGGTGATCTGCTGACGCTTTATGTTGGGCTCGAACTGCAAAGCCTGGCGGCGTACGTGCTGGCCAGCTTCATGCGGCAGGACGCGCGATCGGCCGAGGCTGGCCTGAAATATTTCGTGCTCGGCGCATTGGCGAGCGGCATCCTGCTTTACGGCATGTCGCTGGTCTACGGTTTCTCGGGCACGACCGATTTCGGGTCGATCGCGACAGCCTATGGCGAAGGCCATTCGAAGGGGCTGACCTTCGGTCTGGTATTCGTGTTCGCCGGCCTTGCCTTTAAGATGAGCGCGGTGCCGTTCCACATGTGGACGCCCGACGTGTATGAAGGTGCGCCGACGCCGGTCACCGCCTTTTTCGGCAGTGCGCCCAAGGTGGCCGCGATCGCGCTGACGGTGCGCGTCGCGGTAGAGGCGATGGGGCCTGCGGTCCTCGAATGGCGACAGATCGTGATCTTCGCCTCGCTCGCATCGATCGTGCTCGGCGCGGCGGGCGCCATCGGCCAGACCAACATCAAGCGGCTGCTGGCGTATTCATCGATCAACAATGTCGGCTTCGCGCTCGTCGGACTCGCGGCAGGATCGACCGAGGGTGTGGCTGCGGTGCTCGTCTACCTCGCGATTTATGTGGTGATGACACTGGGGAGCTTCTTGATCGTCCTGCAGATGCGGGGTCTCGACGGTCAGCCGATTGAAGCGGTTGACAGCCTGTCGGGTTTGTCGCGCACCCAGCCAAGATTGGCATTGGCGCTGGCTGTCATGATGTTCTCGCTCGCGGGCATCCCACCGCTGTTCGGCTTCTACGCCAAGTTCGCGGTGTTCTGGGCGGCGGTGGAAGCTGATCTGTTTGCCTTTGCCGCAATCGGCATCGCGGCATCGGTCATTGGCGCCTATTATTATCTGCGTATCGTGAAGACGATGTATTTCGATGAACCCAGCGGCACAGGCTTTGCGCCGATGCAGAGCAAAATTGAAGGTGGGCTGATCCTCGCGTCTGCTGCGTTCCTCTCGCCGCTCGGTTATCTTGCCATTCCGGCGATGGGGATGTGGAGCATGGCCGCAGCCCAGGTGATGTTCCCATAATCACGATCCGGGTCGTCGCCGAAACCGGATCGACCAATGCCGACATGATCGCGCTTGCCGCCTCGGGGGCAGAGGAAGGGCTATGGCTGCGCGCCGATCGCCAGACGGCGGGACGCGGGCGGCAGGGTAGGGCATGGCAATCGCCAACCGGCAATCTCTACGCGAGCACGCTGGTGCGTCTTCGCGCAGGTGATCCGCCCCCGGCGATGTTGGCGCTGGTGGCAGCGGTGGCACTGGAGGAGGTGGTGAGCGCCTATCTCGGGCATCACGATGTCACGCTCAAGTGGCCGAACGACCTCCTGCTCGGCGGCGCGAAACTGTCGGGCATTTTGCTCGAGCGGTCGGCTGACGCCATCGTAATCGGCTTTGGGGTTAATCTGGCGCATCACCCGGTCGATCTCGATCGTCCTGCAACCAGCCTTGCGGCGCAGGGCGTTATGCCCTCGCCGGATGATTTCACGGCCACGCTTGCCGAAGCACTAGCGCGCTGGATTGCGCGCTGGCGGGGCGAGGGGCTGGCCCCGGTGCGCGATCGCTGGATGGCGCGCGCGCATGCTCCCGGCACCGCCCTTACCGCGCGCCTGCCCGATGGCAGCGCGATAGACGGCATCTTCGAACGGCTCGACGGTGACGGCGCGCTGATCATGCGCTTGGCGGACGGCACCGCGCGTGCCATTCACGCAGGCGATGTGTTTTTGATTTAGACTGCGCCATTAGCGTTTGCCCTGAGCTTGTCGAAGGGCTGCTTTTCTTTTCGACGGCCGGGAGAAAAGCAGGGCTTCGACAAGCTCAGCCCGAACGGAGATGGGGCTGAGGAGGCTCTTCATGCTGCTCGCGATCGATGCCGGAAATACCAATGTGGTTTTCGCTCTGCTTAAAGATCGGGCGATCGTCGCGCGCTGGCGCATCGCCACTGATCCGCGTCGCACTGCAGACGAATATGCCGTCTGGCTCAGCCAACTGCTCCAGTTGGAGGGGCATGATCGCGCGGATATTAGCGGCGTCATCATCGCCACGGTCGTGCCGCGCGCGCTCCACAATCTGCAGACGCTGGCGCGCAAATATTTCGAGGGCGAACCGCTGATCGCCGGGCAGCCGCCGGTCGAATGGGGGATCGAGATCGACGTCAAGGAACCCGGATCGCTGGGTGCGGACCGTGCGGTCAACACGATCGCTGCCCACGCGCTGTATCCCGGCGACTTGATCGTCATCGATTTCGGCACCGCGACCACGTTCGACGTCGTTGATTATACCGGGGCCTATAAGGGCGGAATCATTTGCCCGGGCATTAACCTGTCGCTCGATGCGCTGGTGACGGCGGCGGCCAAGCTGCCACGCATCGCGATCGAGGCGCCCGCTGATATGAGCGTTATCGGCCGCGATACCGTCAGCCAGATGCATATCGGGATATACTGGGGCTATATCGCGATGATGGAAGGACTAGTCGCGCGCCTGAAGGCAGAGGTCGGTCGCCCGGTGAAGGTAATCGCCACGGGCGGCCTTGCGATCCTGTTCGAGAGGCAAACCGATGTATTCGATCATGTCGAACCCGATCTGACCATTCAGGGACTGGCGATGTTGTGGGATCGCGCCCATATAGCAGGCTAGAGCATATGGCAGCGCCTACCCCATCGTACCGCGATCGAGCAGCGCCGCTATCCCATTCTCTTCGATATTCATGCGCCTGACCGCGCACCCCCATGGCCGTTCGCCCCCGCGAGTGGCCGAAACAGAAAGAACAAGAATTTAGTGACTGTCCCGAAGAAAGAACTCCTGTTCCTGGCCCTTGGTGGGTCGGGCGAAATCGGCATGAACGTCAATCTTTATGGCTGTGACGGGAAATGGGTGATGGTCGATTGCGGCATCACCTTTGCTGATCCCAATTACCCCGGCGTCGACGTGATCCTGCCCGACCTGGCGTTCATTGAGGAGCGGATCGACGATCTGCTCGGCATCGTGCTGACGCATGGTCATGAAGATCATATCGGTGCGCTGCCCTATCTGGCCGAGGATCTGGGCGTGCCGCTGTTCGCGTCGCCTTTCACTGCGGGGCTGATCCGCGGGAAACTGGACGAGGAAGGCATTGCCGACCGCGTGAAGCTCAATATCGTCAAAGCGGGCAAGGATTTCCAGCTGGGGCCGTTCGGCTTCCGCTTCGTGCCGGTCGCGCACTCGATCCCCGAAGGGAACGCGCTGCTGATCACTACGCCATACGGCAAGGTATTCCACACCGGCGACTGGAAGCTCGATGACGAACCCGTCATCGGTGCGCCGGCGAGCGCGGAGGTGATGACCGCAATCGGTGACGAAGGCGTGCTCGCGCTGGTGTGCGATTCGACCAATGTGTTCAATCCCGAAGCATCCGGCTCCGAAAGCAGCGTGCGTAAGGGGCTGTACGATGTCGTCTCGGCAGCAAAGGGCCGCGTGCTCGTCACGACCTTTGCCTCCAATGCTGCCCGTCTGAAGACGCTGGGCGAGGTCGCGCGCGATACGGGCAGGGCGATCTGCGTGGCAGGTCGGTCGCTCGATCGCATTTTGAAGGTCGCCCAGGCGACAGGTTATCTCACCGATTTCCCCGAAAGCGTCGATTGGGACGCAGCGATGCGCCTGCCGCGCGCCAAGGTGCTGATCGTCGCAACCGGTGGACAGGGGGAGGAGCGCGCGGCACTCGCCCGGGTTGCGTTTGGTTCGCACCAGATTTCGCTCGATGCAGGGGATACCGTGGTCTTCTCGTCGAAGCAGATCCCCGGCAACGAAGTCGCGATCGGCCGCATCCAAAATGCGCTTGCGGCGAAGGGCGTGATCATGATCACCGATCGACAGGCGCATGTGCACGTTTCCGGCCACCCCGGTCGCCCCGAACTGGCGACGATGTATGGCTGGATCCGTCCCGAACTGCTGATGCCCGTTCACGGCGAGATGCGGCATATGATGGAGCATGCGCGCTTTGGCTTGTCGCAGGGCGTGCCTCGCGCGCTGGTACAGAGCGATGGCGATATCGTGCGGCTGGCCCCCGGCACGCCGGAAAAGATCGGCCATGCCCCCGTTGGTCGACTGGTACTTGATGGCGACGTGATCCTGCCGGCCGATGGCACCACGATCAACGAACGCCGCAAATTGGCGCTCAACGGGCAGATTTCGGTGGCGGTCGCGGTGGGCAAGAACGGCGCGCTGATGGGGCGACCCCAGCTCAAGATTCAGGGGATACCGGTCGAGGAAGACCGGGAGCCGTTCCTCGACGAAGCGAGCGATGCAGCGGCCAAGGCCGTGCGCGATGGCGGCAAGGACCGCGACAAGACCCGCGAGCAGGTGCGGCTCGCCGTGCGCCGCGTCGCGGGCCGCTGGACCGGCAAGAAGCCGATCGTCGACGTACTGTTGATCGAGGCCTGAGCCGATGCAGATCACTTCTATGCTCGCCATCTATTTCCTGATGTGGGCATTCTCCATCTTCCTCGTCCTGCCCTTTGGGGTACGGACGGCGGAAGAGGCGGGGGCCGAGCGAATTCCCGGCCAGGCGGAAAGCGCACCGCACCAGTTCAGTTTCGGCAAGATCGCGCTTCGCACCACCATCGTCGCGACAGTGATGTTCGTGCTCTTCCTGCTGAACTATGAATTCGGCTGGGTGCGTGCTGAGACGTTCGATTTCTTTGGCGGGATGAAGCCCGTTACCTGAGCGGCAAACGCCACGTTGTCATTTAGATCACGCCCAGATCGCGCGCCTTCATCGCGGCATCGGTCCGGTTGACGGCACCAAGGGCTGCCATGGCCTGGGCGATATGGACCTTCACCGTGGCGGGCGAAATGGCGAGTTCGCGAGCAATATCCTTGTTGGTTTCGCCATCCCCGATCAGCCGCAGCACTGCCAGCTGGCGTGGCGATAGGCGTTGCCGGGGTTTATCGGACGGAGGATTCGCCGCCGCCAGTTCGGTAAGGCGCGGCGGTAAATAACGCCCGCCCGCCATCACCAGATCGATCGCTGCAGTGATGACGGCCATATTGGCGGATTTCGAGATAAACCCGGCGACGCCATCATCGAGTAAGGCCAGCATCAGCGGATCATCCTGCGTGCCCGTCACGATCAGAACACGGGTATCGGGCGCGCGGCGCATGATCTCTGCCACGCCGTCGCGCGGGGCGGCGCCCGCCATCCCCAGATCGATCAGGGACAGCGACGGTTGCTGCTCGGCAAACGCCCAAGCCGACGGATAATCGGCCGCTTCCCATATTGTCGCACTGGGCCATCGCGCGGCAACGGACAGCACCAACGCATCGCGCACCAACGCGTGATCATCGGCAATCAGGCAGCTTTCCATAGCTGCTCCCTGTGCGGTGCATCGGCGGCGGGCAGCTGCAAGCTGAACGCCGCGCCGCCCCGCCAACGCGGATTGAGCGCGATTTCGCCCTGCATCAGCGCCATCATGCGCTGCGACGACGACAGGCCAATGCCAAACCCGCCCGGCGCACCTTCACTCGCGCTGCCCTGCACATAGTCCTCAAACAGTCGCGGCATGTCGGCCGGATTGATGCCCCGGCCATCGTCAATCACCCAGAGGCGGATTGTATCTCCGGTTTGGCGCGCGCCCAGCAAGAGGCGCTGCGCGCCTGAATGGCGGATGGCGTTGCCGACGATATTGTCGAGTACCCGGTGCAGCATCGCAGGATCGGCCATTACCCATTTGGCGCTGGGGATCTTGGTCAATCGGATAGCGGCACCACCGGCTGCCGGGGTGTGTCGATCGACGACATCGCTCAATATCGTATTGAGCGCCACGGGCTCGAGCCGGGCCGTCGCCGCGCCTGCCTCCAGCCGAAGATGATCGAGCATCGTATCGAGCAGGGCATCGACGGATGCAAACGCGCGCCGTGCCCCCGCAATCGCCCGATCGCGCAACTGTGGCTCCGCATCCGACAGCGCTCGTTCGAAATAGAGCGCAGCGGCCTGAATGGGCTGACGCAGATCGTGCGATGCCGCGGCAATGAACTGGGTTTTCGCATCGCGCTGCGCAGCCAGATCGGCGAGTGCGGATTCGAGCGCCTGGTTGACCCGTTCGGTCTCTGCCCGCGCGGCGATCGCGGCCTGGGTCGCGCGGTAGGTGAGCCGGTTCAGCCCGACCAGACTGATAACAACGCCACCCAGCACAAACGACAGCGGCACGGCAAAGGGCAGGCGATACGCCAGCACAAAGGCGATGGCCGATACCATCACGATCAGTTGCTGCACCATCACCGCAGGGCTGCCATCGGCCCCCAGCACCATCGCCACGAACGCGATATACAGCACCAGCATCATGAACTGGATCGGCAGACCGGCATTGGGCAGCAAAATCCAGATGCTCGCCGCTATCAGTGCTGACAGGCAAGCGGTCGTGATCTCCGAAGCGACGATATAGGGGCGAATGGCATTTTCGGTGCCGGGGGCCTGAATCGCAAAAACAATCATCATGACGATCGGGGTAGCAATCACCACGGCCATCGCCGCGAGCCACAGCGTCAGCACGACGGGGGCAACGATGCCCTGAAACGTCACGCCGATAAAAATCGTCGTTCCGGCAAGCGTGCACAGGCCGATAATCGTTCGCGATGCACGGCTGGCAAGCTGCGCGGCATAGGCACGCCCGCGCATTTCGAAATTGCGGAGCATCCACCGTTCGAAGGCGTCGATCATCCTGCTATCGTGCCCCCTTCCCAAATGGCCTAGCCATATGGGTGATAGCGAATTCGGATTGCAAGCGTCTAGGTTGATGCTTCGTATTGAATATATTCGGGTTTCATCATGGCAGCAGACTCGTTCCCGGCCGCCGCAGATGTTCGCGGTGCGATCGTCAACATAGCCGATTGGCGACCACTTGGCCCATCGGTGCTCAATGACATCATCCGATGCGTAGAGGCGGTGCGGTGTCGCGTGGCGCGTCGGGCGGACCTGAACCCCGTCGCACTGCTGATCGAATATGGCCAGCAAATCATCGCCGGATCTAGCCCTGTTGCCGATCTGCCAAGGCAGCATTCGACCCTTTCGACGAAACATATCGGCCCAATTTCGGACGAACCGACGATACCGCTCGCCGATTCACCCACCGCATTCGGTTCGGCCACGTTGGGACAACTCAAGTCGAGCCTGGCCAAGGGACAGCCTTTTGCGTTTCTGTTTCTGAGTGGTGCGCATCTCGTGTCGGCCTCCACGCCCGCGCATCGGATCGACGGGCTAACGCCGGATGAAAGCGCTGCCGTTGCGCATACGGCGATTGCGGTCGGCTATGACGATGCGCAACAGGCCTTCATGATCATCGAGGCGTCAAGTGAGCCAACCCCGTACCAGCCAGATGATCACGGCATTTTGCTGTTGTCCTATGCCTATGTAACCCATCCGCTGTTGTCCCAGGACGTCTGGACGATCCGGACGGTGCCGTTGGCGCATTCGCGCGGGGATCTTTGGCGGTGAATCTTATGCCGTCGCCACACGACGGTGATGGCCTTCAACAAACCCTAACTTCGCAGCCGCTCAATTGCTTGGGCCAGCGCCACATAGAGCTTGCCCATGTCGGACGACAGCAACGTCACGCCCATCGGCGATCCATCACGCTGAGCAAGGACGGTGCGCAGCATCGCTTCGAAATCATGGATATAACGGTTCACCTGTTCGCGGAAAAGCCCGTCGTCGTCGTACAGCCGCGCCACGTCGCGCGCTTCGCCGGCATCAAGGAGCCGCACCGCGCGCCGGGTGAACACGCCGCGATCGCCCTTCAGATAGGCCGCCCAGGCGCTATCGCTCTCTTCGGTCGAGAAACTCTTGGCGATATCGATCGCGCCTGAATTCAGCGCTTCGATCAGCAGCGATGCGCGGCGTGCGAAACTGTCGCTGTCGGCCTTGTCGCGTTCGGCGCGGGCATCCTCGATCCGGTTTTCGACCAACGAGGTTGTTTCGGCGATCGTCAGCATCTGGCGCGTCAACCGGTCGGAGGCGCGCGCTGCTGCCTCAACCGCATTGTCGGCGGCTTCAGCGATCGCGTTGACCTGCTTCTCAACGGCATTGCCCACCGCGCGCTGCATCGCCTGCGCGCTGGCGAGCTCGATCGATTTTGCCGCTTCTGGAATAACCGTCGACAGTGTCTCGCGCGCGCGGTCGGCAGCGGTGGCTGCGGTGTCGCGCACCCGGATAAGCGCCTCGACCAGACGCGGCGCGGCCTGCTCGGCGAAATCATGCGTGCGGCTGATCGCCTCGTCGAGCGTTCCGCCGATCGCGCTCGCCTTGTCGCGGCCATCCTCCAGCGTCTGCAGCAGCAGGGCAGATAGCTGATCGAGCGTGTGGCGCTGGGTCTGGATGACCTGGGCGATCGCCTCGATCGCGTCATGGGTGCTTTCCGCCGCCGTCACCAGCGCGAGCAGTTCGGGCTTCGCACCCGCCACAACGCTGCGGCTGCTGGCGATCCGCGCATCGAGCCGCGCCAGTGCCTCGGGCAGGGTTTCGTCGATTTCGCGTGCGGCGGCGTCCATCGAGATCAGCAGTTCCTCAGCGGTGCCGATGACCTTGCGGGCCATGTCGTCGCCGATCTTCAGCGTTTCGGTCATCGCGTCGGTCGATCCGCCGAGCGCGCTGATCGACGCGGCGAGCATCTGGGTTCGCTCAATGCCGGTGCTGTGGAACGCGGCGACCTTCGTTTCGACCTCGGTCAAGCCAGCATCGATACCGCCAATCAGCGAGTCGCTCGCCACGCGCTGTTCATTCAGTCGCTCGGCAATCCGGTCGATCATCGTTTCGATTGAACTGATCCGGTCGGCCAGCGCTTCCACCGCTTCCTTGCCGGTGGTTTGCAGCGCGGCCTGGTTCACCTCGACCATCGCCAGCATCGCCTCGCCCTGGGCGGCGATCGCCTTGCGCGCCTCGTCGACGGCGGTTGCGGTCCGGTCAAGCAAACCGTCGACCGCGCCGGACATTTCAGCGGTTACGCTTTCGAGCCGCGCACCCGCGGTTTCGCTGGTCGTTTCCATCCGCGCCATGTGCGCGGCGAGCTTTTGCGCGGCCATGCCGGCGACAGCGTTTGCTTCCCGCCCGCGCTCGGCCAGTGCCGCCATTTGCGCATCGAGCGCGGCGGCATGATCGCTGGCGACAAGCGCGGTCGCCTCGAGCGTCTTTGCCATGCCGGCGGTTTCGCCATGCGCTTTGGGCAGTGACGCGAGCAATGTCGACAAATTGGTCTGGGCAGTGACGATAGCATCCGCCAGCTTGCGCGCCTGATCGTCAGCGGTGGCGATTTCGTGCCCCATGCCGTTGCTGATGGCCGCCAGCCTTTCGCTTGCGCCGTCGCCCATTTTCATCAGGTCATTGGTTTGCTGGGCAAGTGCCTTGCGATTGGCATCAATCTGGCTGGCGACGATGGCCATCGTCCGCTCAAGCGCTGCCGCTTCGGCCCGCATCTGGCGTGCCGTCGCGCCGAACCGCCGCGCCTCGGCCGTGCTCGATCGCATCGCCAGCAACCACAGGATGCCGATCAGGGTCGGCGGTACGCATAGCGCAGCGACAAACTGGACAAGATCGACAGGGGCCAGGCCCAGTTCCAGCCGCGGCCAGCTGAGCCACAGCATCGTCCCGAGCCAGCCCGCGACCGCGACGATGGCGATCGCCGGACCTGCGATCCGGCCCAATCCCGTGGCGCGCAGCTCACCCTCATCATCGACGATCATTGCCGTGATATCGGGCTGTTCAACCCCATCTGCTGTCATGTGATCATCGGGTTCGGGAAAGGCTGGCGGCGGTACAACAACATCTTCCCCCGTTGCCCCGGCAACGTTCAAGCGCAAATCGACGATGCGTGAACCCCCATTCATGGCCTCGTTTACCACGATTTTGCGTACCGCAAAGTAAATAGCATAACCTTGCCTTAAGAGTTGGCGGCTATCCTTTTGGTATGGCTTATGATCCCGGTGCAATTGATGCGACCTTGGCAGCAGCGGTGGGTGACGAACCCGAGCTGATTGCAGAGCTGCGCGAGGCGTTTGTCGACAGCGCCTATCGCGCCGTCAAGGCGATGGAGGCATCGGTCGCGCCCAGCGAGTGGCGCGCCGCCGCCCTTCGGCTGAAGGGCCTCGCCGCAAGCTTTGGCGCCGTGCGTTTGCTGGCGATCGCGACCGAGGCGAGCGAAAGCCTGCCCCACGCGCCCCAGATGCTGCAGCGCGTGCGCCGCGCGGTGGAGCGCATTTAGCCCCTTTGCCAACCCGTGCCCGAGGCCCTAAGCGCCTCAGATGCTTGCAGGGCTGATTTTCGCAACCGACGACGCCCATGATCGTCCCGATATGCTTGCGGCCACGCTGCCGTTCGGTGGCGCGACGCTGATCGAGTTTCAGGCGCGCTTGTTGATTGGGGCAGGGGCAGGGCAGCTGATCATCGTCGTGACCCGCCTGAGCCCCGAACTGGTCGGTGCGGTGGCGCGCATGAAGCGGCGAGGGATTGCCGTCGATGTCGTCCGATCAGCCCGCGAGGCCGATGCCAAGCTGCACCCGCTCGCGCGCGTTCTGGTGGTGGCTGATGGGCTGGTAACGACAGAATCGGTGATCGCGCTGTTAAGCGGCGAGGGCAGCGACACTCTGCTGATAACCACTGATGCGGATGCATTGCCGGGGCTAGAGCGGGTAGGGGCCGACGCGATATGGGCTGGGCTGGCACGGGTCGAGGCGCAACGGATTACCGATGTTGCCGCCCTGCCGCGCGATTACGACTTCGAATCGACGTTACTCCGCGTCACCGCCCAGGCGGGTGCCGATCATCTGTTGCTGCCCGGCGGGGATGTGCGGGCCGGGCACGGCATCGAACGGGATGCCGCCCGGTTGCGATTGCGGAACGATACCGTTGTCGCGTCCTTCGTTTCGAACCGGATCCCCTGGGTCGATTGCTATGTGATCGCGCCCATTGCCCGGCGGGTCATGCCACTGCTCATTGCGCGAGCGACCCCAGCGCTCGCGGTAGGGGGCGTGGCAGCCGGATTTCTGATCGCGGGGCTGGGGCTGATCGGCTGGGCCTGGCCATTTGTGGGGCTGTTGGCGGTGCTGGCCTCGTTTCTCGGGCTGTCGATCGGTGCCGTTCTGGCGTGGATGCGCGACGAGCAACAGGCTGCCACGGTCTTGCGCGGTACGATCGCGGGCGGATCGGCACTGACCATCGCGCTGCTCGGCTTTGCGAACAGCACGGCTGAGGGAACGGGCACTGGCCTTGCGCTTGCAGGCGCGCTGACGGTGTTGGCGGGATTGGTCGAACGCGGTGCGAATGATCGCATCCGCCGGCGCTGGTGGGGCAGCCCGGCAGCTTATCCGCTTATCCTGCTGCCCTTCTATTTATGGGGCTATCCCCAGACCGGGCTGGCGCTGACGGCCGCCTACGCGGCATTGTCACTTGCGGCGGTTATTGAGGCTTTGCGAGAAAAGCCTTAGCCTGAATTTAACGCTACATGCTTACGTCGGGGACCATGTCGATCGACCCTTCCGACACGAATGATGGCGCTGCGATGGGTGCCAGCCAGCTGCTCGCGCGCGGAGCGGCTGATGACGTGCGCGCTGATCGCCGGATCGTCGCGGCGATCGATGATTTTTTCGTGGATGATCAGGCCCGGCTCGATGATCGCGTCCGCGCCGCACTGGGCGATGCGCTGGCGGGATTGACCGGCGCGATCGAGGCCGAACTGCGCCAGCATGCGGGGCGGCTGTTGGTGGGGCGTGATGAGCCAGCGCTTGCCAATCAGCTGATGACTGATCCGCCCTGCGTGCACCAGGCGTTGAACCGTGCCGGATTGCTGCGCGATGGCGAATTGATGCGCGAATTGCTGGCGCGTGTGCGGCAGGAGATTTTGGGCGAAGCGCTGATCCCGGTTGCACCAGATGATCCCGATACCCCTAGTTTCGTTGCCCGATTGGTGGGTAATCCCGACGGCATAGTCGCAACCGCCGCCACTGCGCTGCTCGCGGCTGATGCGCGTCGCCGGGCTGCCATCGAACCTGGTTCTGCCGCGCGCAGCGATTTGCCCGCCGAATTGCATCACCGGCTGGTCTGGTGGGCTGCGGCGGCAATCCGAATCGCCATGCCGCCATCGACCGCGCTCGACCGCGCACTGACCGAGGCCGCACTGCGCAGCCTGGCCGCACATGACGAAGGCGATCGGCTGGAAGCAGCCGCGATGCGGCTTGCCGCAGCGCTCGGTGCACAGCCGCATGAACTGCCGCAGTTTTTGATCGACGCGCTGGGTGATCGGCGGGTCGCGCTGTTCGTCGCTTTGCTCGCGCATGCACTCGGATTCAGCTATGGTCTGGCGCGTGATATTGTGCTCGATCCTGTCGCCGATCGGATGTGGCTCGTGCTGCGCGCCGTGGCGCTAGACCGTCCGGCGATCGCATCGATCGGGCTGGCACTGTGTGAGGCCGATCCGCGCCGCGATATCGAAGGTTTCGCCGACCAGCTCGACGCGATCATGGCAATCTCT
Organism: uncultured Stakelama sp.; assembly: GCA_964631905.1. Classification (GTDB taxonomy): domain Bacteria; phylum Pseudomonadota; class Alphaproteobacteria; order Sphingomonadales; family Sphingomonadaceae; genus Sphingomonas. The sequence goes on along the minus strand of CAZWAL010000048.1, from coordinate 1,941 downwards.
CCCGATGAAGCCCGCACCGCGCTGGCCGCGCTCAGCCTTCACCCCGATTTCCGCGAGGCACTGCTGCTGTTCGCCAAGGCGCAGGCGCAATGAATGCTATCGACCCCGGGTTGCCCCCCGTGCGCGGGCTGGTCGATGCCGCCGGGCGGTTGGTAGAGGCCGATTCGCGCCTGCATGATCTGAATGCGCGTGCTGGGGGGGCTATTGGCGCACCGCTGGCGGTGCCGCAATTGGCAACGCTGGTGCGGCTGGTGCAGCGGCTGCGCATTCTGGTGTCGCGCGCCGTGGTTGCTGCTGATGGCGATGATGATATCGATATGTGGGTGCGCGCCGATCCCGATGTGGAGAGCGGCGGCGTGCGCTTGTCGATCACCGGCTGGAAAGCGCGCCAATCATGGCAGCCGCTTGCCGATCCCGATGCGCGCGCGCGCGATTTCGTGCGCAGCGCGGCTAACTGGCTGTGGGAAACCGATTCGGCGCTTCGGCTGACACATGTTTCGGCCAATGCCGGCGCGCGCCACGGCTTCGATGTGGGGCCGTTGCTCGGTCAGCCACTAACGCGGCTGTTCATTCTCGCCGAGGATGCGAGCGGCATGTTCCCGATTCTCGGCGCGTTGGCGTTGCGACAACGCTTCGACAATCAACCGGCGCACATTCGCGCGACCGGTCGCCCGGTGCTGCTATCGGCTGCACCGCGGAGCGACGCTGCCGGCCTGTTCGCCGGCTTTGCCGGGGCGACCCAGATGGTCGAAACGCCGCGCCCACCCGTGCCGATCGTGCCGCAAACCGCCGATCAGGGCTTGCCCGAGGCCTTCAGCACCCGGCTGGACAAGGCATTGCGTGCGCCGCTGGGGCGGATCATCGCCAATGCCGACAGCATCAACGCGCAATCGGAAGGGCCGTTGCGTCAGGACTATGCCGATTATGCCGCTGATATTGCGACGGCGGGGCGGCATCTGCTCGGGCTGGTCGACGATCTGGTCGATCTGCAGGCGATCGAACGGCCTGACTTCATTGTGGCGCATGAAGCGATCGATCTGGCCGATATCGCGCGGCGCGCCGCCGGGCTGCTCGGCGTTCGTGCGGCGACGAACAATGTTCGGATCGATCGACCAAGCACGCAGGAATCGCTGCCCGCAACGGGCGAATTCCGTCGTGCGTTGCAAGTACTCGTCAACCTGATCGGCAATGCGGTGCGCTATTCGCCGCCCGACGGCATGGTGTGGATCCGCGCCGAACGCGACGGTGATTTCGCCGCCGTAGTCGTCGCCGATCAGGGCAAGGGCATCGCACTGGCCGATCAGGGCCGTATTTTCGAAAAGTTCGAACGAATCGACGCAACCGAACCCGGTGGCAGCGGCCTGGGCCTTTACATCGCCCGCCGTCTGGCGCGGGCAATGGGTGGCGACGTCACCGTCGACAGCGCTCCCGGGCAAGGTGCGCGCTTCGTATTTACGCTGCCGTGTCGCGGGGACTGATCCGCGCGGTTCCTTGCGGCGGATCGGCCCCTTACATCGGCAAGGTCAGCGCGTGCTGAGCGCCGTATAATCGCGGTAGGTCGGCCCGGTATAGAGCTGGCGCGGGCGGCCGATCTTCTGTTCCGGATCGGCGATCATCTCGTTCCACTGCGCCACCCAGCCGACCGTGCGGGCAAGCGCGAACAACGCCGTGAACATCGTGGTCGGAAAGCCGATCGCCGACAGGATGACGCCCGAATAGAAATCGACGTTCGGAAACAGCTTCTTTTCAATGAAGTACGGATCGTTGAGCGCCATTTCTTCGAGCTGCAATGCGACATCGAAGATCGGATCGGTGACGCCCAGCGCGCCAAGTACCTCGCGCACCGTCTGCTGCATCACCGTCGCGCGGGGATCGTAATTCTTGTACACGCGGTGGCCGAAGCCCATCAGGCGGAACGGATCATTCTTGTCCTTGGCGCGC
>CAZWAL010000047.1:0-15450 GCA_964631905.1 uncultured Stakelama sp. | reverse complement strand
GTGGGAAGTGTTCACGCATGGCGGCAGGCGCGCGACTGGCATCGACGCGATCGAACACGCGCTGCGGCTGGCCGAACTCGGCGCGGGCGAATTGCTCGTCACCTCGATGGACCGTGACGGCACCAAATCAGGCTATGACCTCGCCCTGATCCGCACCATCGCCGATCAGGTGCGCGTACCCGTGGTCGCATCGGGCGGCGTCGGTGGGCTGGCCGATCTGGTCGCGGGGATCATCGACGGCCATGCCAGCGCGGTGCTCGCCGCCTCGATCTTCCATTTCGGCGAGGCGAGCATTGCCGATGCCCACGCAGCACTTGCGGCGGCTAGCGTGCCGGTGCGGACGCCCATCGCCCAGTAAAGCCCGTTCGTCTCGAGCAACGTCGAGGGACCTGCCACAGGCGGCGCGCGTGCGGCACGTATCTCGACTTCGCTCGACACAAACGGGATTTTTACTCGCAACCGGCTAGAGGCTGATCATGCGCTTCCTCTTCCTCATTATCACCACCCCTGCACTCGCCGCACATTCGGGTGTTGCGCGACCCCGCACCGCGCCTGAGCTGTCCGATGTAGCGCTGTTCGTCCTGGCGGCGGCGGGCATCTGGTTCGTTCGCCGCGCCATGCGCGCGCGTTTCGCCAAAAAGCGCGCACAGCCGCCAAAGGATTGACGCACGCGCGAAGCTGCGCCAGCCAAGCGTCATGGCCGAAGACTTCATCACCACGCTCGAATCCGTGATCCGCAGCCGCCAGGGTGCTGACCCGGCGACGAGTTACACCGCCAAATTGTTCGCCGCCGGTCGCGCCAAAATCGCCCAGAAAGTGGGCGAGGAAGCCGTTGAAACCGTCATCGCCTCGCTTGCCGAGGATCGCGATGCGCTGATCGGCGAGGCGACCGACCTGATGTTCCACCTGCTCGTGCTGCTCGCCGATGCCGGGCTGAGCCTCGACGATATCCGCGCCGAAATGCGCCGCCGCGAGGGCGTATCGGGGATTGATGAGAAGGCGGCGCGAAAAACTTAACTCCCCTCCCGTTTGCGGGAGGGGCCGGGGGTGGGCTTGTATGACGCGAGCGCACCGCTGTAAGTTGACACAAGGTTTCGGAGTATGACGGGGAGAGGTGGAATTCTGTGGGGTTTGGTGGGATCGGGCCTCCTTCAGAGACCCTTTTCCCCGGAAAACGTGGGTTTTGCATGCGGCTCGCGCACCTCGCGCTGCATGATGCGCTGAATCTGGAGTAAGTTGCCGAAATCGGCATTTTGGCCCGTTTTTCGGTCTAAGGTGCCGAAATCCAGAGCGCCTCTGAACGATCGCCTAAAACGCCTCTTAATGGCTGTTTAGCGTCGTTTTCGGGGCCATGGTAAAAAGGCCTTCGGGGCCGAAATTGCCGCCGATTTCAATTTTTCGGGCCGCGCTAGTGATGCTGCAGCGCCAAAAATGGCGATTAAGTTGCCACTCATTGATATAAAAGGGTTTTTCGGCATAAAGGCATCGTCCATTTGGCCATGCCGTGAAAATTAAGGTGCCGGATTTTCGGGTGAAAACGCGGCCCCGAGGCCACGTCCAGGACGCCTCCCGGTTATTGGCCGGGCGCTTCGATGCTCACGCTTCCGAACGATCCCATAGGGCGCTGTGGGCGGCACGGCAACGGTGGGGTGAAGACGCGCCTCAAGCATTACGTTCGAACCGGTCCGCCCCCCAAGGGCGGCGCTCGATGTCCGCGTCTCCGTGTGGGGAGGTAACTCGGACAGGGCTGCCGATCAACGGACCATTCGATAGGTGGAGACGTGCGCACGCCCCCTACGCCCGAGACGTTACCGGGTATTTGCCGGCAGGATGGCTGCGCACGCCTCCGCGCCTGCATCTAAGCTGCGCAGCATCGCCGAGCAACGCTTATTCAGACGATTGCACCCTCTTGTCCGGCAAGTCTTGCACCTGGGCGAACAGCTTGTTGAGGCCCCCTTCGGTGATACCGAGCTTGCGGGCAATTTTGGCATTCGACAGGCCCTGCACCTGCCGAAAATAGATCGCGCGCTCGCGCCGAGCGAGCGGCACACGAATTGTCGCTGACGCCATTTCGCGGCTCAGCTTGTCAGCGAGTTCGCGGCCTACAGCGGTGACGATCTCGTTGTTGTCGCGGGCTTTACGCGGAACATAGATGCGCGTGCCGCCAACAGCCTGGCAGAGAAGCACGAAGCCCTCTTCGCCGAGCACGGCGCGCAACTGAGAATGCAGATCGACTTCCTGCATCACTCGGCGTCGCGCGCTGCTTCCGGGACGGGGGCATCTGCATGAAGGCGACGAAAGAAGAAGTCGCTTTGCAGGCCCAGCTCGCTGGCGAATTGCGAGACGTGCCATGCCGCTTCACCGGCGAGCATGGTGAAATCCTCCATGCAGAGCTGCTGCACCTCATCAAGGGTGATATCGCACATGACCGCGACGACGTGCTGCATCAGGGCGATCGGCTGGCCCTGGAATTGATCGAGCAAGGGGAGATCGGTCGTATCCAGGGGCCGCATGTCGAGGCCGTGAAGCTCGATTTCCGCCCCGGCCTGGATGATCCGGATCGGCTTGACGAAGCTGAAGAATGCGCGCGTTTCAGCAGGCGCGTGGGCGGGAGATTGGGAGAGATGACTAGCCATGTACCATGGCTAGTGAACGTCCATGTGCCTGTCTGTCTGACGAGCGTCAGGCCGGTTTCAAAGAGCTATAATACCCAGATGATACGTCAGTAAATATTTCCTGCGCGATCTCTACTAAGACTTTGTGTGGAACTCGATATTCGAGCGAAACCATAGACAGAAGTTTCATGACGGTGTCGTTAGGTTGATAAGGCCATCCTTCAAGCCAGATTTTTAGCATTTCTCGCTCTTCATCGCGTCTTCGGCGTTTGTGAGCAAAATCTGCTGCACGGTAAAGCGACAGTTTTAGGGGACTTTCGACGATATCAAGTAAAGATGTTGCTCGCTCGATCAATTCAGGAGGCAATCCAGCGGGTGCGTCATACTCTAGTGTGTTTTTGAGAAAACTTACAGCTTTTCCAATTAACCTCTTATCTGCTTCTTCGTCACTTTCATCGTGATAGCGATCACGTGAAGGTTCGATGAGGTTATATTCAATTTCCGCGAGATCGTTTTCGATCATTTCGATTTCTGGCGGGCCGCTCTCAGGCACGCGCCTACCAGTCAGGACATAAATCGCATCGACACCCGATTCGCTCAATGCATTGAGCGCGGAGGCGGTTGGTGACGACGCGCCCTTTTCCCAGTTGATAGCTGTGTTCTTTGCAACACCCGCAATGGCAGCCAGGCGCTCTTGGCTGATGCCAAGACGCTTTCGCTCTTCGCTTAGGCGGCTTCCAACGCTCATAAAATGAGCTGCGCACTTGTAAGATAACCAACTGTTTGGTACACGTTCCATCCTATTGGTATTTAGAGGGTCAGCGTATGCCATTTTCACCCGAACGCAAAGCGATTCGCGAAGCGCTGTCCCGCTTGGGGAAATCATACAGCGATGTGGCCCGAGAGCTTGGCGTCGATCGCACGGTGGTTCGCGGTGTCTTGCTTGGCCATCTGAAGGGAGAGCGTGGCGACGCCCATAAGGTCGCAGTTGCACTCGGCATAAAGGACGGCGTCATCGTCGATAGCACGATGACGATCGCCGATGCGGTCAAGGCCGCGATTGCAGCATGAACGAAACGCTTTCCCTGGCATCGCTGGAGCGCCGGGTGAGCGCCCTCGAACGACTGATCGCTGTCGGCACGATCGGCGATGGTCCCGTCCTGCTGTTGCGGCACGCCGATGGCCGGTTGCGATCGCAGCGGTTCCCTAAATTCTGGCATGATCTGCCGGTTCGCCGGGCCGCGATTGCGTGCCATCGGCAGATGACGATCGCGGCGGCAGTCGCGCAGCTGGTCGCTACCTTTGGCAAAGCACGTGCCCCGTCCGATAGCGCGCTGCAGCGGCTCTGGAAGCAGATTGATCTGGCGCACGAGGTTGCCGAATTGCGACAAGTTGCGCTGGCCGACGCCCCATCGGCGGAGCGGTTATAATGACCGAGCGCGCCATATTATCGCTGCCGATCGCGGAGATCGAGGTTGGCGAGCGGATTGGCTTTTTCAATATCGACCATGCCGCCCGCCTAAGCATCAGCATGGCGGCGGAAGGGCAGCATTCGCCCATCCATGTGAAGCGCAACGGCAACGCGGCGAAGCGCAAGTGGAAGCTGGTCGCGGGCCTGCACCGGCTGCGCGGGGCCGAGGCGATCCCGTGGACGCATATCGACGCGGTGCAGGTTGCCGATGCGAGTGCCAGCGCGAGCGAACTTCGCCGCCTGGAGCTTTCCGAGAATGTCGACCATCGGCATCGCCGGCCGATCGAGCGCGCGATCCTTATGGTCGCGCATGGGCGGCTTGAGGAAGAGATCGACCATCCGGGCCATGTTGGCGAGACGAAGCAAGCACGTGGTGCTCGTAAACGGTGGGGCTCTGGAGATGCTCGGCCAATCATTGGCCAAGCATCGGTCGGCAGCGATCGGGATGCTTCCGCCAACATGGCGGAAGCAGAAATTGGGACGCCAAAGCATGCTTATGCCACGATGGCACAAGCATCTGAGGGTGCCGCCATCGATACGCGCTCCAACTTGGGACGCGTATCGGTCGGCACCGATCACGATACGTGTGCAACGATTGCACACGTATGCGACTGGCGAGATCGAACAGCTGCAGCGTTCGGCGTCTCGCTCCGCGCTTTGGAGCGGCACCAACACCTCTATCGCAACATCGTCGAGCCTGCCGAGCTGGCCGATCTCGCCCAGGCCGTGAACGATCATCCGCTTGGCGAGCGGCTGTCATCGATGACAACGCTCGCGTCGATCCGGATGCCCGACACCCGGCGCAAGGTTGCTGAGCTGATCCTCACCCGCGCCGACTGGAAGTCGATGGATGAGGTGATGGCGTCCGCTGGCTGGAGAAGCACCGGCAGGCGCGTCGACCACGATGCGAAGATGATGGATTTCTGGCTCGGTCTGGAGCCGAAAAAGCGGCAAGCGCACCTTGATTGGCTGGCGGATGACCTGTTGCCGGGGGAAGCCGTCGCGATGCTCAAGCGTCTGAAGAAGCGCGGGGTGCTACCGTGACGCTTGGCCAGGACATCGACGGCGCCACCGTTGGCCAGCGGCTTCGCCAGGAGCGCGAGCGGTTGGGCTTCTCGCTGCCAGCGATGGCGATCCGATCGGGTTTGGGCAAGCCGACATTAACCCGGCTTGAGGGCAGCACCACGGTCCCGGAACCGAGAGCGCTGCTGACACTCGGCAAGGTTCATATTGATATCCTGTTCGTCGTCTTTGGCGAACGGAACCCCGACGCTACCCTGCCGCAGGCCTTCGCCGAGATTTTGTGCAGGCAGGCGCTTGAGCAGCTGAGCTTGCTCGATCGCGCGATGCTTTTGCACAAGCTGGGGCAGCAAGCTGTTTCGCTGGCCGATCGCATGCGGGCTGAGCAGAACCCATGAGTTCCGCCCCCGCCCCGACCTGGTTGACTGCCACGGAGATCGCGCGGCTTGGCCTGCCGGGCCTGCCTGCCGATCGTCGCCGGATCATCGAACAGGCAGCGGCGGAAGGCTGGACGGAGCGCACCGGCCATGATGGCTTGCCGCTTGCGCGGCAGCGTTGTGCGCGTGGCGGTGGTATCGAATACCATGCCAGTCTGCTGCCGCGAGAGGCGCAAGAATGCCTGCTAGCGCGCACCGGCCCCGCGCCGACCGCGGCGAACGACACCGGCAAGGCCAATGCCGAAGCATGGACCTGGTATTCTCGGCAATCGGCGTCAATCAAGGCCAAGGCAGAGCTACGTCTCGCTATCCTCAAAGAGATCGAGGGCCGGGCTGATACGGTCAGCAAGACGTCCGCCATCAACACAGCCGCAAAACGCCATGGCATCGGGCTTAGCACGATCGCGGAATGGTTCGTCCTGGTTGCTGACCTGCCACCCGTCGACTGGCTGCCGCGCCTCGCCCCCAAATTCAAAGGCGGGGGTAAGGAAGCTGATATCGCCGCCGAGGCGTGGCAAATTCTGAAGAGCGATTATCTACGCCCGGAAGAGCCGAGCTTCGCGACCTGCTATCATCGCCTGGTCGAAGACTATGCCACACCGCGCGGCATCACGGTGCCGCACATGGCGACGCTGAAACGCCGCATGGATCGCGAGATCAGCAAACCGCTAAAGAAGTCGAAGCGCAAGGGCCGGGAAGCGCTTCGCCGGTCAGTGGCTCCGCAGCGGCGATCGGTCGCAGACCTGCATGCGCTCGAAGCGGTGAATGCCGATGGCCATACCTGCGACGTGCGCGTTGAATGGGAAGACGGCAAGATCGATCGGCCGGTCATTGTGGGCGTCCAGGACATCGCGTTCCGCAAGATACTGGCTTACGAGATCGATCGCTCCGAAAGCACGGTGCTGGCGCGTCAGGCCTTCTACAAGCTGTTCCGCGATTGGGGCGTCCCGCGCTTTGTCCTCATGGATAATGGTCGCGCTTTCGCGTCAAAGGCGCTGACCGGCGGCATGAAGACGCGCTTCCGCTTCAAAATCAAAAACAGCGATCCGACCGGCGTGCTGACTGCACTCGGTGTCATCGTGCACTGGGCGCTGCCTTATCGCGGCCAATCCAAGCCGATCGAGCGCGCCTGGAAGGACTTCTGCGAAGACATTGCCATGCATCCGGCGATGGCCGGTGCCTATACCGGCAACAAACCCACCGCGAAGCCGGAAAATTACGGCACGCGCGCTATTCCGATTGCCGAGTTTCGCGCCCATGTTGAGCGCCAGATCGCCAAGCACAACGCGCGAACCGGGCGCCGCACCGAAATGGCGAAGGGCGGCAGCCTCGACGATGCTTTCGCCGCCTCTTACGCGGTAGCACCGGTCGGTCGCGCGAACATCGATCAGCTCGCACTTGCGATGATGGAAGCCGAGGACCGGCGCTGCCACCGCGACAACGGATCGATCACGCTGGCGGGCAACGTTTATTGGTCGCCCGAAATTGTCGAGCTGGCGGGCGAGATCGTGTCCGTCCGGTGCGACGCCGACAATCTGCACAGCGATATCCACGTCTACCGCAAGGACGGCAGATATTTCGGCGCGGTTCCGGTGCTGCACAAGACGGGCTTTTTCGACAAGGCCGGTGCGGCGCGTCAAGGCAAGCTGGAGAAGGACCTCCGCCGCAAAACTAAGGCGCAAGAGGAAGCGGCAGACCTGTTGACGGCAGCTCGCGTGGCCGAGTTGTTATCCGGGCCGTTGGACCCCGCGCCACAACCCGTTTCGGGCGTCACGCGCATCGTTCGTCATGGTGGCCAGACCGTGGCCGCACTCAAGCAATCTCAGCAGGCCAAATTCGAGCCTGCCGCACCCGACTTCATCGACGGTTTTGCTGCCGGGGTCACCCGGTTGCGATCGGTCGAATGAAGAATGGCCGCGCCGGAGTGCAATCCGACGCGGCCGGTACTGCCTACAACAGCAAGGAACGCGTAGCATGGAAATGGTAGCAGACAACAGCACTGTGGAGGTGGAAGCCCGCGCCTGGTTGAACGTCCAGAAGGAGGCCGAAGGTCTCAGCTGGCCGCAGATCGGCAAATTGACCGACGTCGCGGCATCGACATTGTCGCTGTTCGCGAGCGGCAAATATGCCGGGAACAATCACGCGGTCGCGGTGAAAGTGCTGGCCTATCGCGACCGGCTGGCATCGCAGGCGGAGATTGCCGCCGATGCGCCGATGGTGCCGGAATGGTTTGACACGCCGACTTCTGAGCGACTGACATCGCTGTTGAGTTGGGCACAATCCGGCGAGATCGTGCTCATCGTCACCACGCCGGGCATTGGCAAGACGCGGGTGGCAGAGCGATTCGCTGACAACGATCCCAACGTCTGGCTCGCGACCATGTCGCCTTCCACTGCCGGCGTCGCGACCATGGCGATCGAGGTGGCAGAGGCAATCGGCCTGGGCGAGATCACAGGCAGCCCGCAACAGCTTTCCCGCAAGATCAAGGGGCGGGTGCGCGGCAAAAAGGGCCTGCTGATCGTCGATGAAGCGCAGGAGCTGACCGACAAGGCGCTGAACGAACTGCGCGGCTGGCATGATCGCACCAAGGTTGGCATCGTTCTGATGGGCAACGAAACGGTTGTCGGCCAGCTCGACGGCCGCAAGAGTGCCCTGGCGCAGATTTCGTCGCGCTTCTCGATCCGCCATGTCCAGATCGCACCAATGCCGGGCGACATGGAGGCGCTGCTAGATGCCTGGCAGATCACCGACGTCGAACAGCGGAGCTTCCTGTCCAAGATCGGTCGGCTGCCCGGCGCGCTTCGCGAGATGACGCACACCATAAAGATCGCACACATGAATGCGTTCGGCACAGGGCGGCAATTGACCCTGGCGCACCTGCGCGACGCGGCGCGGCAGCGCAACGTCAAGGTCGGTGCGCTGTGATCGGTATTTTACGCCCTCAGGGCCTTTCTGGCGCGTTTGGAGGGGTAGCGTGCCCGAATGGCGCGCACCTCACCTCTTATAGGCCTCTTAGGCCTTTGATCGGGGCATTCACCCGCCAAGCGGACCTGCTCGACGCGAAGGGACCGCTGTCATGATGAAACTCGTGGTCGATAATAGCGCGAAGGTGGCCAGCGCCGCTCCGCGTCACGCGCTGCTGGCGCAAATCCATATTGCCCGCAAAACGCTGGCGATGGAGGATGAAGACTATCGCGCCGTGATGGAGCGGGAGACCGGCCATCGCAGTGCGAAGGATTGCAACGATCGTCAGCTTCGCGATGCGGTTGCCGAGTTCGAACGGCTCGGCTTCCGGTCATCGAGCGCGGTCAAACGTCGGAACCTGGGCACCGGCCTGACAGTGCGAAAGGCACGGGCGATGTGGATTTCGCTCTATCAGCTTGGCGCGATCGAGGACGGGTCGGACGCGGCACTGGAGACGTTTGGGCAAAGGCAGTTGCGCGTCGATCGGCTCCAGTGGGCCAACGAGCGAGAGGGCTTTCGCCTGATCGAGGCGCTGAAGGCCATCGCCACGCGCCATGGCTGGGACCAGCGCGTCCCGGCGCGCATGCCGTCAAGGGAGCGCATCCGCACGCTGAAGGATCGTCTGGTCGGCGCGCAGCTCGCCAAGCTGGCGGCGGCGGGCGTCACCATCACCGGCCCGCTTGTCGGCGATCGTTCTGGCTGGTCGGACAAGCGCCTGGAAAGCGCGGCATCCGAGCTGGCGCATCACGTTCGATCGATCCCCTGCAACGCTTGATTCAACCCGCCTGCGCGGTGGCGCGGGCGGGCTTTCTTTCGACCTTTCCCATTCACCATGATCATTAAGGAAATGCCCCCGATGAACATGTTTCAGAAACCGATGCCTCGCACCATCAAGCTAGGCCTGACTTCGCTCGATCGAAAGGCGATCGAGGACCAGATTGAGGAACTCGTGTCGTTGCTCGACGCGATCGACGGCGATCCTGATATCGAAGATGATGAGCTGCACGATGATCCGCTCGACCTGGGCGAAAGCACAAAGGACGTCGGCCCGCCGCTGAGATACGGCATCGACCAGAGCAAGGGTTACATCGGGTTCAAGCGCAGCGTAAATGACAGCATTGATCGCCAACGTGGCGATGCGGCTGCCGAGACCGAGCGGCTCGGCTTCCTGTGGTGAATACGCCACGCCGCGCTGCTGGCGAAGAGGCCATGGAACAACTCATCGCCGAGATCGGCGAGGAAGCCTTTGGCAACCTGGCACGGCGGTTCGGCGGAACGGTGGTCTATGTTCCGCTCAGCATTGGAGAGCGTCACCCGTTGCATGTGGTGCTTGGGAGCGACGCTGCAGCGAACATCGCTCGGGCATTTGGCGGCGAGCGCATCTTCATCCCGATGCGCCCGCACCGTCATGCGCGGGTGCGCGACCTGCATCGTAGGGGGGCGTTGACAATCGCAGGCATTGCGACCGAAACCGGTTATTCGGAACGGCACATTTATCGGCTGCTAAGCGAGGGGCTCCTTGGGAGCGATGATCCTCTTCCGAGCGCAGACCCCCAGCCCGATCTATTCGATAATTGAAGCGCCTGACGGGCGTCATGGCGATTGCCTGACAGGGCTGGACTATCGGTCATGGGCGCGTGTTCCGGCGCAGTGGTGGACCGGCGGGCAATTCCAATCCTGCCCGCCGGTCAATGCCGAGGCCGGGTCCGCGCACCCACCTCTGCAGGAACATGACCATGTCTATTTCGAAAACAATCTCTGACTTTGCGGGGGTGCTTCAGGCAACCCGTGAGGAACTGGACAACGTCACCGCCGAGCTCCGCGCGGCAGAAGCGCAGCGCCGGGAGATCGTTCAGGCCAGGCCCCATACGGACGATATCGTTGCGGCCTTTATGCGTAGCTTGGGTGCCGCTGCCAATGATTTCGAGCAGCAGCTCGCCTCGAACCTCGAATCGACCTTTGTCCATGCGGCAGACGCGGCACAGGCTATTCATCTCAATGGTTTCGATTTGCTGCGCCTGGAGGCAAAGCGGCCCGATCAGGAGACGTTGCGAACCCGACACATGAAGGGTGAGCGCGCGCCGATCAACATGGCGGTGCTCAACTATCTGTTGCGCGACAAAATTGCCGCCGAAATCCCGGCGCTGGTCGACAAGCTGTGCCCCGCCGCGCGCAAGGGCATGACGACGGTCGATCGCAAGGCTGCCCTGGCTGAGATTGACGGCAAGCTCGCCGAGCTTGGCGCGAAGCGTGATGCGCTGATCGCCGAGCTGGAAGCTGCTCGCCGCGTCGCGAGCGGCGGGAGTGCCGAATAATGGCGGAACTCCCGGAAACCGGCCAAAGGGCACCGCTGACCGACTATGCCACCGCTCGCCTGAGGGTCGTGATCCCTTTTTCGGCAAATGGCCCATCTTATCGCCGTTGCGGTTTTCAGTTTGGACTTCACCCGGTCGAACTGTCAGTTGCCGACCTGGCACCCGACATCGATGCCGCGATCGAGACGCTGATCGAGATCGCCGGGGACAAAACTCTGTCCGCAACGCTCATTCATCACGACGAAACGGAGCTGGAGCTGGGCGACGCCGAGATTGCCGCAATCCGGGTCGATCTTGCCGCTGTTCGCGCTTCGCTAGTTCGCTGCAAGCATTGTGGAAGGGCGATCGACCAATGAACGCGGCTATTGCCCTTTGCGCTGCCGTCGCCCTGCCAGCTTTTGGCAACGATGTTCCCCAATGGGTTCATCTCTTGCCGGCCGGCCAGGTGCGGACGGTCGATGGCCGTGGCCCCTACATCGTATCGGACATGGCAGCGCTGGCGTCGGCATCGCTCAAGGCGGGGCAGAGGCTGCCGATCGACGAAAACCATGCGACCGACAAGGGCGCGGTATTGGGCCTGCCCGCGCCCGCGCGCGGCTGGATCGTGGCGCTTGAATGCCGCGAAAACGGCCTTTGGGGCAGGGTTGAATGGACCAAGCCCGGCAGGCAATTGATGATCGATAAGGCCTATGTCGGCATCAGCCCGGCCGTGTTGCATACCAAGGACAACAGGGTCGTCGGGGTGCTTCGCGCCAGTTTGACCAACACGCCAAATCTGCAGGGGTTGACGACGCTGCACTCGGCCGAGCCTGTGCGTCCGAGGGGCTTGGATGCGACCGATCGCCTGATCATGCACACCTGCAGTCTAAGCGAAGATGAATACCGGGCGGCAATCGAGCCTGTGCGGTCGAGCGGCCTGGATGCGACCGATCGCCTCATCATGCACACCTGTAGCCTAAGCGAAGATGAATACCGGGCGGCGATAGCCAAAGACGGTCTGAAAATCGGCGGCTGAAGCTGTGTTTCGAGGGTAGTCAATAATGGCGCTTAAGACATCCCTGGTGATCACAGGCGACAGCAAGGTCGCTGTCGAAGAATTGCGCCGTCTTGAAGGTGCGCTCGATGCCGCTGCCCGTCGAGCTGAGCTTGCCAACCGCGCCAATCGCAAGCTCAGCGAATCGTCCAACGACAACGCTAAGGAAGCCAACCGGCAGGCATTCGCGATCCGGAACGTCGGGCAGCAGGTAGGCGATTTTGGCCTGCAGGCGGCGAGCGGCGCGGGGATCGCGCGCGCATTCAGTCAGCAGATCGGCCAGCTCGGCTTTGCGATGTCCGAAATGGGCGGCAAGGCCGGGAAGGTTGGTGCGTTTCTCACTGGCCCTTGGGGTATCGCGCTCACGATTGCTACGGCGGTTGCCGCACCGTTTGTGGAGCAGTTGTTCGAGGGCGGCGAAGGTGCCGATGCGCTGGCCGATCGGCTGGCGGATGCTGCCAAGTCCGCCGATGCGTTCGGCAACGCGCAATCGCTGGTCGGCAAGATCATCGAACTGAGTACCGGTAAGCTCACCAAGCAAAATGTTGCGCTGATCGAGAACATCCGGTTGCAGGCCGAGGCCAACATTCTTGCGGGCGAAGAGGCCAAGGTTGCGGCCCGAAAGCAGATTGGCACTGTCGGGCAACCATCAATCGCTTCCCGGCTGGCAGCGTCCGCACCGAACCTGCTGCGGCGTGGGTTGCAATCTGGCAACGTGCTCACCGCGATCGGCGGGGCTCTCACCAGCGGCGATATCGGGCGCGAGCAGGCTGCCGTGGAGAAGCCGGGTGCTGCGTTGCGGGCACTGGCAGACCGCGTCCTGGCGGGCACGGCGGGCGACAACAGGAATATCCGACTTTCGGTTCAGGCGCTGGAAAAAGCGGGCAAGCTGAACAACCTTTCCAAGCGCGAAATCCTGACCGTCACATCGCAGCTGCAATCGCTGGCCCTCGCCGAGGATCAGCGCGCGGCTGGCCAAGCCTCACGAGAGACGATCGATGCCGTTGTTGCTGGCAAGGGCCTTGCTGGCGTAGCGCCCGGCTTGCGCAAGACCGGTGCGTCGAGAACCCCGAGAGCCGGACCCAAGGGGCCAAGTGCGGCCTCGCTCGCATCGGCCGGGTTGGGCATAGGCGACCAGATCGCCGATATCGAAGCGCAGTATTCGTCGGTTCCTACCGCGATCAAGAAAGCCAATGATCAGCTGCGCGAGCTGGACAAGATCAAGGCGTCGATCGACGCGAAGCCGTTGCTGCCGGGTGCCGATGCGCTGAAGGGGCGGATCGAGGCGCTGGGCAGCACGATCAACGAAAGCATCAACAAGCCGTTCGAGGACTATCTGGAGCAACAGCGTCAGTCGGCCGAGATCGACAAGCTGCTGCTGCAGGGGCGCAATGATGAGGCGGCGGCGCTGCAGACTGTCATTGGCCTTCAGGAAAAGCAGGGCACGCTGAATGAGGCGCAGCTTGCCCAGGTGCTCGCCCTGACGAAGGAGCGGCGCGTCCAAAGCGTGCTGCTGCGCGATCAGCAGGCGTTGATCCAAGGCAATGTGCAGGCGGTGCAATCCTTCCGGGGCGCGCTGGAGCAGACCATTGCGGATAGCTTGCGCGGGCGTTTCTCACTCAGCGCGATCCTGACATCGCTGGGCAACAGCGCGATCAACCTCGTTTCGCAGCGGCTCGTCGAGCAGGTGTTTGGCAGCACCCTGCGCTCGCTGGAAGAACAGGCGCGCGGTGGCGGCAACACGGTGGAGGCGGCGGCAACAGGCTTTTCGACGTCATTGACCAGCGCTTCCAAGGCCGTTGAATCATTTGCGAACACTGCTCTGAGCGTGAGCGCGCGCATGGCCGGTGCGCGTGTCGCTTCGAACGACAACGCCGCGCCCGTAGCCGGTGCCGATGGTATGTTCGGCATCGATTATTCCAAGTTCGACGAACCTGCGATCGAGGTGAAGGGCGCTCGCCAGCGCGGCCTTGTCGGGCAGGGCGTTGCCGAGCAGCTGATCAACATCGTCGATAGCACATTGGGCGCGATCGGGGGCAAACTGCCCGGCGTGCTTATCCAGGGCCTGAAGGGCACGCTCGGCAAGCTCGAAAAGTCGCTGCCGCAGGCGCTGTCCGGTGCGTTCACCGGGGCAACGGCATCGCGCATCATTCTGGGCGATAAGGGCACGGTCGGGACGATCGGCAGCGCGATCGGCGGCGCGGTCGGCCAGAAGTTGGGTTCTAAATTCCTCGAATCGGGCCTGACGTCTATTGCGAAGGGACTTGGCCAGTTCGCCGGGCCGATCGGATCGATCGCGGGCGGGTTGATTGGCGGGTTGCTGGGCGGGCTGTTCGCCAAGGCCAAGTTTGGCACTGCCTCTGTCAGCAACAAGGGCGATGGCCCTGTCGTCGGCGGCAACGATGCCAAGGCGAAGTCGACCGCGTCGAGCCTGGGCGATGCCGTGTCGTCCGGTATCCAACAGATCGCCGACCAGCTCGGTGCGCAGGTTGGCAACTTCAACGTCTCGATCGGCACGTTCAAGGATAACTTCCGGGTGTCGACCACCGGGTTCACCGGATCGCTCGACAGCAAAAAGGCCAAGGGCCAGGGCCTGGTCGATTTCGGTAAGGACGGACAGGACAAGGCGATCGCCTTTGCCATCGCCGATGCGATCAGCGATGGCGCGATCTTGGGGATTACCCCGAAGGTTGCAGCGGCGCTGAAATCATCGCCGGACATCAACAAGGCACTGGCCGAAGCCGTGAAGACGGCCGATCTGGAGCTGGCGTTGGGCGGCGTTGGCGCGCAGCTGGCAAAGGAGTTCAAGACGTTCGAGCGCACGGCCGCCGACCGGTTGCGCATCGCCAAGGCTTACGGCTTCGACATCGTCAAGGTTGAGGAGCTGAACGCAAAGCAACGGCTGGCGCTAAACGAGAAGCTGTTGAAGGACCAGGTCGGGTCTATCCAGAACCTGATCGACGAGCTGACGACCGGATCGCTGTTCGAGGGTTCGGCGGTCGACCAGCGCGCCGCGCTGCTCAGCAAGATCGAAGCGGCGCGGGCGGATGCCAATGCGGGGGTTGAGGGCGCGGGCGACAAGCTGGCCGGGCTATTGGAAAAGCTGAACAGCGTGTCACGGGATGCCTTCGGCACGACAGGCGGGTTCGCGGCCGACCGGCAATTGATCCTGGACGTGTCGCGCGACGTGATTGCACGCTACAACCAGCGGGTGAACGACGCGCAGAAGGGAAGCGACCCAGCGCTGCAGACGACGAATGCGCTGCTCGACGAACAGACCAATCAGCTGGCGAAAATCGGGGCCGATATCCGGGACAGCGCCGCCTATCTGAGGGCGATCGCCAATGCGCCCACACCGATCAGCTTCACATCGCTTCGATCAGCAGCCTCATATTGACCCTCTGCAGCGACGAACATCACAACGTCTGGGCAGTCTTTGAAATGCCTCTTATGCGACGCGAAACAGGGGTTGAACGGGGCTAAACGCGTGGCGGGATTTCAATTAATCGACGAAAAGAGTACTCCGAAACCTCTTGCAGCAAAACTCCGAAACCTCTTGCGGCGCTACAACCGCTGGTTGCAAGACTAGTCCCAC
>CAZWAL010000046.1:0-15497 GCA_964631905.1 uncultured Stakelama sp. | reverse complement strand
GGGTTGCGCGGGTGGTTTGCCGATGCAGCGATCAGCATTGATCTCGACCGCGTGACCGCGCTTGCCGAGGACCGCGAGCGGCTGTGGCGGCAAGTATCGGCCGCCGAATTTCTGACATTGGAGGAGAAACGAGCGATGGTAGGTCTGGTATGAGCGCGTCAATTGGTGCCCCGATGTCCGACGGCGCGGTGCTGGTGCAGCTGGTGACGCAGGCGCAGGAACAGGGCGCGGACATGTCGACGCTGCGCGCGATCGTCGAGGAATCGGGCGATCTGGGCGCGACCCGGGCGCTGGTGCGCATGGGTCTGGATGATGCTGGCGCAGGGCGTGACCTGGGTGAACTTCGCGAACTGCTCGCGGCGTGGCGCGATGCCAAGGCGTCGCTATGGAAAACCGGGCTTGCCTGGGTGGTGCGGCTGCTCGGTGCGGTTGGCATTGCCGGTATCGCCGTGCAGCAGGGGCTGATGGGCTGGGGCAAATGAGCGTGCGGTTCGCAGGCTATGCGGCGGTGTTCGACGCGGTCGACCGGGGCGGTGATGTGGTGCGCGCTGGCGCGTTCGGGCGGCTCGAGCGACCGGTGCCGTTGCTGTGGCAGCATCACGGGGCACCCGTTGGCGTGATCGAACAGCTGGGCGAGGACAAGCGCGGCCTGCGCGTGATCGGCCGGATCGATGATGCGCGGCTCGCCGGGCTGGTGCGCGGCGGCGGAGTGAAGGGGCTGTCATTCGGCTATCGGGTAAGGGCAGCGCGACAGGGCCCCGTCCGCGAACTGACCGCGGTCGATTTGATTGAGGTGAGCCTGGTCGGGCAGCCAATGCAGCCGCTGGCAAGGGTACATGCGGTGGCGTCTGGCTGAGCGCATTCGGCAATTGAAATCATGAAGAGTAACTCCCCGTCGAGGCTGTCTCGGCGGGTTTTTTGTGTTGGGAGAATGACATGACCGATGTGACGATGGACGCGCTCGAAGCGAGCTTTGAGCATGTCGAGATGCCCGGTGGCGTGGTGCGGCCGGTGTTGAGCGGCGCGCGTGAGCCCGGCGGGGCGGCGTTCGAGACGTTCCTGCGCAGCGGTGCAAGCGTGGAGATGAAGGCGTTTACGGGGGTGACGGGCGATGCGGGTGGCTTTGCCGTGCCGCGCGAAATCGACGCGGTGATCGATGCGACGCTGAAAAGCATTTCCCCCATTCGCAGCATCGCCAATGTCGTGAAGGTGGGATCGGCGGGGTATCGCAAACTGATCACCACCGGGGGCACGCCGTCGGGTTGGGCGGCGGAGACGGGCGCGCGGGCCGAAACCGCCACGCCGACCTTTGTCGAGATCGCGCCGTCGATGGGCGAGCTGTTCGCCAATCCGAGCGCGAGCCAGGCGATGCTCGACGATGCGCAATTTGATGTCGAGTCGTGGCTGGCGGGCGAGATCGCGATGGAATTCGCCAAGGCCGAAGGCGCGGCGTTCGTGAACGGCAGCGGCACCAATCGCCCCAAGGGCTTCCTGCAGGCCCCCAATGCCGCCACCGCCGATGCCACCCGCGCATTCGGCACGCTGCAATATGTGGCGAGCGGGGCGGCGGGGGACTTTGCCGCCAACCCCCAGGACAAGCTGATCGACCTGGTGCAGACGCTGCGCGGACCCTATCGCCAGAATGGCAGCTTCGTGATGAATTCGAGCACGCTGGCCCGCATCCGCAAGTTCAAGACGAGCGATGGCGCGTTCCTTTGGAGCCCGAGCCTGGCGGCGGGGCAACCGGCGACGCTGCTTGGCTATCCAGTGATCGAAGCGGACGACATGCCCGATATCGCCGCAAACAGCCTGTCGATCGCGTTCGGCGATTTCCGTGCGGGGTACATTATTGCCGAGCGGACCGAGACCGCGATCCTGCGTGATCCCTATTCGAACAAGCCGTTCGTCAACTTCTACGCGACCAAGCGGATTGGCGGCTGCGTAAGCAATTCGGAAGCGATCAAGCTGATGAAGTTCGCGGCTTCCTGATCAGCCTTGCCACGCATCCTCGGCACCGATCGGGCTGAACCCTTGATCGGTGCCGATCCCTTCCTGACGACAATGAAGCGAGACTTTTCATGGCAGATGCATTTTCAGCCTCGGCGGATCATATTTCTGCACCCGCCCGCCGCGCGCTGGCGGTGACCCCGCATGACAGCAACCCGCTGGCCGATATTCCGAAAGCGTTGTTCGTCGGCACCGGCGGTGCCATCGCGATGCGCGGGGTCGACGGGACGGCGGACCAGCTTTGGAAGAATGTGCCGTCCGGCGCCATCCTGCCGTTCCGGGCGCAATATGTGCGGGCGACGGGGACGACGGCTACCGATATTCTGGCGCTGTACTAATGTTTGTCGGACCCGATGTCAGCCTGACTGGGCTGGCGGTGCAGCGCGCTCGTGCGGCGGCACGCTTTGATTTTATGGCGGGCGTGCTTCCGGCAGGCGCCACACTGACGCGGGCCAGTGTTGGCTCCTGTTTCGCGGCAAATGGCGCGCTGACAACGATCGCGGCGAATGGCGCACGGTTCGATCATGATCCCAGAACGCTTGGGTTTAAAGGCCTGCTGATTGAACCGGCCGCGACCAACCTGATCTATCCGGCGATTGATTTCACCACCGTCTGGTTCACCGAACATGGCGCAACGCTGACCCCTAACCAAGTCATCGCGCCAGATGGCAGCCTGACGGGCAGTGCGTTGTTTCTGCCATCGACTACCGCAGCCGGCGCGTTCCGCACACTGGCGCGATTTTCGCCCGGTATTTCCGGACAACGAACGGTTTCGGTCTGGCTGAAAGGCGCGATCGGCGGTGAACGGGTGCAGTTGCTGAACACGCCGGAGGGCACAGCCTATTTGCGCACCAATCCCGATCCGCTTGTCCTGTCTAACCAGTGGCAGCGCTACGCGCTGTCGGGCACGCAGAATGACCCGAACACTTATGTGATCCTGGGGGTCGATAACCGATCGGGCCTGTTGAGCACCGCTGATCAGACAATTCATGTCTGGGGTGCCCAGGCCGAGCTGGCGGCCAGCGCGTCGAGCTTTATCGCGACGACGGGGGCTGCCGTGACGCGCGCCGCCGATGCGCTGACGCTGAACTGGGCGAGCAAGGGCATCGCCGATGGCGGCCATGTGCTTCGCTATCGCTTCGATGATGGATCGACACAGGATGTGATGGCGACTGTTGCGGGCGGAACGGCGACGGTGCCGACCGCGCTGAACCGTGCCTGGATCAGATCCGTCGAGCGCATTTGACGCGGCGGGTGCGCGCCTAACAAAAGGAACAGGGACATGAGCAATGGCGAACCCGGCAGTGTGCTGCTCGGGACGGAGGACCGTGCAAGCGCGGTCGCAGCCGTCAAGGCGATGCTGCTGATCGAGAGCAGCGACGAAGATGTGCTGATCGCAGCACTGGTGGAATCCGCGTTGGGGCTGGCTGAACAGTTTCTGGGTCAGGTGCTGATTGCGCGAACGGTTCGGCAGCTAGTGCCGGCGGCATCGGGTTGGCAGCGGCTTGCCGCAGCGCCCGTGCAGGGGATCACGCAGGTGGAGGCGCTGGCGAGCGATGGCACCTGGGCGGTGCTGCCGGTGAGCGGATATGCAATCGATATCGATCCGCGGGGTGATGGCTGGGTGCGGATGATCGATGCCGCCGGCGTGGCGCAGTTGCGGGTGACGTGTACCGCCGGGCGCGCTGGATCGTGGAATATGCTTCCCGCACCGCTTCGGCAGGGCGCGGTGCTGCTGGCGAGCTATTTGTTCAGCGAGCGCGATACATCACGCCCACCGCCCGCTGCGATCACTGCGCTGTGGCGACCCTTTCGCGGGCTCGCCCTCGCGCCGGCGGTGCACGCATGAGCCGCATCGAGGATCGCGCCAAATCAATCGCGAAGGCAGCCAAGGAAGCCGCGATCAAGCGCGGCGTAGAGCAAATCGAGAACATCATCAGCGACGATCTGCCGGTCGTGGTGCGCGCAGTTGAAGAAGGGATTGAGCTGCGCGGACGCGGGTTGCTCCGACGGCTGGTGAGTGATCCACGGCTCCGCTGGATCGGGCAGTTGCTGCGATGAGCGCGGCCGCCCTGTTCCATACCGCGATGCTGGCGGCGCTCCGCAACGATCCCGCGTTTGGCGGCGTGCTAAACGGCGTGTTCGAAGGCCCGGCGGTGAAGGCGACCGCGCCCTATGCCGAACTGGGCGAGCTGCTGGTCAGCGACTGGGGCGCAAAGGAACTGGCCGGCGTCGAGTTGCGTCCGGCGATTTTCATCCGTGACCGCGCCGAAGGGCCTGCGCGCCTCCACACGCTCGCAGCGGCGGCGGATAGGGTCATGGCCGCGATTCCTGCCCATTTGCCCGGCGAACCCGCGACCTGGCGGATCGCAAGCCTCGCCCCGCTGCGCGCGCGTATCATCCGGGACGGGCCGGGCGCCTGGGTCGCGATCGTCGAGCACCGCGTGCGAATTCTTCAGGCTGAATAAGGAGCAAGGACATGGCAGCGGAAAAAGGCAGCGCTTTCCTGTTGAAGGTGGGGAATGGCGGATCGCCGGTGGCCTACGCAACGATCGCGGGGCTGCGCACGACGCAGCTGTCGATCAATGGCGAGGCGGTGGCGATCACGTCAAAGGATTCAGGCGCGTGGCGCGAGTTGTTGTCGGGCGCAGGCGTGCGTTCGGTGAGCGTTTCGGCGGCGGGTGTCTTTACCGGATCGGCGGCAGAGGTGCGGATCAAGGGCAATGCGCTCGCCGGGGTGATCGACGATTACCGATTGAGCTTTGAAAGCGGTGAGACGCTGACGGGGCGGTTCCTGGTCACGCGGCTCGATTATGCCGGGGATTATAACGGCGAGCGCAGCTATACGCTGAACCTCGAAAGTTCCGGTGCGGTGGTGAGCGCATGAGCGGCGGTGACATGCTGGCCGCCAACCCGGCGCGCGGCGAAGCGACCTTGCGGGTGGGCGGCGTGGCGCTGGTGCTGCGGCCGAGTTTTCAGGCGCTGGTGGCGGCCGAACAGGAGCTTGGGCCGTTGTTTTCGTTGGTCGAGCGAGCGGCCGACGGGCGGTTGGCGCTGGGCGAGATGGTCGCCTTGTTCTGGCACTGCCTGGTCGATCCGCCGGAGGGCATGACGCGCGAGCGGCTGGGCGAAGGCGTGGTGGCGGCGGGGCTCGCTCAGGCATCCCCCGTGCTCCGCGTGTTGCTCGGGCAGATCCTGTCGGGTCGATGACCTTTACCGAAAGTGCCGGGCGGCTGGCGGGGATGGCAGGGGTATTGCTCGGCTGGCCACCCGACCAGTTCTGGCGCGCGACCCCAGCCGAGCTTGGCGCGGTGCTGCAGGCGCTGGCGGGCGATGCCGGACCGCCGCCGCCAACCCGTGACGAGATCGCGCAAATGATGGAGGCCTTTCCCGATGGATGAGGAAATCGACCGGCTGGTCGTGCGCATCCGCGCCGACACGAGCGAACTGACAAGGCAAGTCGACAAAGTCGGTGAATCGATGGGCGACGTGCTGGGGCGGGGCGCGGAAACGGCCGGACGCGGCATCGAGAATGCGCTGTTGAAAGCACTACGAACCGGCAAATTGGGGTTCGAAGACTTGAAAAACATCGCGTTGTCGGTGCTGAGCGAAATTGCGTCGGCGGCGATCAAGGGTGGGCTGGATGCGATTTTCGGCGGCGGGCGGGGCGGCTTGACCGATGTGATTACTGGCTTGATCGGGGCGCCCGGCCGCGCAACCGGCGGGCCGGTGTCACCCGGGCGCGCCTATATGGTGGGGGAGCGCGGCCCCGAACTGTTCGTGCCGACGAGCAGTGGGCGGATCGATGCCGGAACGTCCGCCGGCGGCGGACGCGACGTGCGGATCGCGATCACAATCAATACCGGCCAGGCAGGTGGCAGCGATGCCCCGCAGGCACTTGCGCGATCGAGCCGACAGGTCGCCCGCGCCGTGCGTGCCGCGATTGAGAGGGCGGAAAGCTGATGGGTTATTGGCTGGCGACTGAGCGGACGGTGCAGGAAGAGGGCGTCATTTCACGCTTCGATCCGCGCTTCTGGACGGTCAATTTTCCGCGCCCGATGATGGCAAGTGTCGTGACGACCGCTCCTGATGCGCTGCGGGTAGACGCCGTGTTCTACCGCACTGACGATCTGGCCGGATTGATCTGGGACAGCGCGGACGTGATCGATCACCCCTTGCTGCGATATGAAACTTCGCGTGATTACAGGGGATCCAGCCTGCGGTTTCGCTGGCAATCAGCCGGGGTGATGCCGCTCGACGCCGTCAACGGCCCGACGCTGACGATTGAGGGGCGTGACGCCGCCGGTAATCAGCGGAGTTGGTATGTCCGGCTGTGGAACTATGCCACCGGTACGCCCGATAATGCCGAAATAACGATCGATTTCGATCGGCTGGCGGGTGGTTTCCTGTTGCCCGACGAGGCCGATCCGGTCTGGGCGAGGGATATCGACCGGCTGTTCATCTCGGTTGTTCCCGGCGGCTATACCGGGCTCGACGGCATGTTGGCATCGCCCGCAGAAGTGCATGTCACGCTGAGCGATATCGTGTCCGACGGGTCCGGTGCGGTACTGGCGATCGGCGATGTGATCGTTCCCGAGCACGGGCTCGGCATCGCCAGCGGTTATGACGACAGTTATAACGTCACGCCCGCCCGCCTGCTGCGGGCTGCGCTGCAGCTCGGTTATCGCGGCGACATCATCCATTATGTCGGGATGAGCCATTATTTTCGGCTCGAGGCGAATTCAGGCGGGCTTTATGTCAGTCTTGCAGGCGGCGCGCTTAACGTGGCGACCGATGCGTGGCACCGCGATTTTGCCAATCGTGCCCGGGCGCTGGGCTATGGGATCATCTGGTCGCTCAGCTACGAATTGTTTGACGCACATTGCTGGGGCGACTGGAAACAGCGTACCGCAGATGGCGCGCCTGCGCTGACGGGCTGGGTGCCGCCATCGACATTGCTGTCGCCAGCACATGCCGGCGCGATGGGCTATTTGCATCAGATTGCCCAGGCGTTCATCGCGATTGGGCTCGCAGCAGGTCTTGCGCCAAAATTCCAGGTGGGGGAGCCATGGTGGTGGGTGATGCCCGATGGCCGCCCATGCCTGTATGATGATACGGCGCGTGCAGCCTTTGGCGGAAACCCGCCCGTCATCACCGATGTGCGCGGGCCAAAATCAGCGGCGGAAATTGCACTGTTCGATCAGGCAGGCGTGATGCTGGCGGCGTCGACGGCGGCGCTGGTGAACGCCGTGACCGCAGTCGCGCCGGGGTGCGAGACGCATCTGCTCGCGTACGTGCCGAGCATCCTCGATGCTGCCGCGCCCGATGTGCAGCGGATGAACCTGCCGATCGGGTGGGCCAAACCGGCCTTCGATGTGCTTCAGCTTGAGGATTATGATTGGGCAGCGACGGGCAATACCGCCGCGACCGAGCGCGCGCTGGCGCGCGCGACGGCGCGGCTCAACTATCCGATAGACGAACAGCATTATCTGGCGGGGTTTGTGCTGCGCCCAGAAGATGCCGCCGCCTGGACCCCGATCGATGCGGCCGCTGCCGCTGCACGGGCGCGGGGGACCGAAAAGGTGTTCATCTGGGCGCTGCCCCAGGTTTTGCGCGACGGATTTGTCCATTTCGATGAAGGGGAGGCGAGCGTGGAGCCGATCGACGATGTGCTTTTTCCGCTGGCGCTTGGCCGCGACGCCGAAGTGACCCCCGAATTTTCGACCGCGATCGTCACCAGCGCGGGCGGCAACGAAGTCCGCAATGCCAGCTGGAGCAGCGCACGGACTCGCTATGATGTCGGCCCCGGGATCCGGTCAGAGGCTGACATCGCCGATTTACTGGCGTTTTTTCGAGCACGGATGGGCCCCGCGCGCGGCTTTCGGTTGCGCGACCCGTTCGATTTCCAGTCGGGATCGGGCGCCCCGACGGCTGGCGATCAACGGATCGGCACCGGCGACGGGATCACCAGCCGCTTTGCGCTGACCAAAGCCTATGAGGAAAGCAGCCGGCGGATCACTCGGCCAGTGGCGGGCAGCGTCCGTGTGGCGGTTGGCGGTGTGGAGACGAGTGCGTTCACCGTCGACGATGGTGGCTGGGTAGTGCTCGATGCTGCGCCCGCGACCGGCATCGCGGTAACGGCGGGCTTTGTGTTCGACGTGCCGGTGCGCTTTGCCGAGGACAGTCTGACCGTCAATCGAGCGACCTTTCTGGCCGGTGCAGCGCCGAGCGTGCCGCTGATCGAAATTCGTGAGGGCTGAATGAGCGACTTTTTGGCGGGTACGCTGACCACGGTCGCGCTGTGCTGGCGGATCGAACGGCGTGACGGCATCACGATTGGGCTCACCGATCATGATCATGACCTGGTGATCGATGGCCTGTTGCACCGCGCCGCGCCCGGCATGACGCCGTCTGCCATCACGCGCACCGACGCGCTCGAGCCCGATACGATGGACGTGATGGGCGCGATGTCTAGCGTCGCGATTACCGAGGACGACTTGCTTGCCGGGCGGTGGGATGGGGCGCGGGTGGCAATCTTCGCGGTCGACTGGACGGGCAACGAAGGACGGGTCGATCTGGGCGCGGGGACGATCGGTGCTGTCGAAACGCGTGATAGCGGATACGCCGCCGAATTGCGCGGCGCGGGGGCGGCATTGGAGCAGTCAGTCGTCGAAGAGACATCGCCCGAATGTCGCGCCGAGCTGGGCGACAAACGATGCCGGGTTCCAATGGCCGGTCGGCGACAAATTGTGCGCGTGAGCGCGATCGATGGCGTGCGGGTGACCCTGGACGCGGTAGAACCTTCGGCGGGAGCTTATGCGTCGGGATTGCTGCGCTGGATCGGCGGCGCGAATGGCGGGCTGACGAGTGCGATCACGGCGTCTGACGGCAATATCGTCACACTGCGATCGACCCCGATGCGGATGGTGATGCCCGGCACGCTCGTCGAACTGACCGAGGGGTGTGACAAGAGCCTTGCCACTTGCGCCGCGCGGTTCGGCAATGCCGCCAATTTCCGGGGCGAACCTTATTTGCCAGGGATCGACCTGTTGACGCGCTATCCCGGGGCATGAGCGCAGCAATCGTGGCCGCTGCACGCAGCGCCATCGGGACACCGTTCCGCCTGCATGGGCGCGATCCGGCATTAGGGCTCGACTGTGTGGGGCTGGTGGTCGTGGCGCTGCGGGCGGGCGGTGCCACAGGAGCCGCGCCCGATGGCTATGCCCTGCGCAGCGGGGATGCCGATGCCGTGGCTGCGATGATCGTATCGGCGGGGCTAATGGCCGCAACCGACGCTCAGCCGGGTGATGTGCTGTTGTGCCGGGCCGGACCGGGCCAACTTCATTTGGCAATCGATGGCGGTGTGGGCGGCGACTGTTCATCGGGCAGCATCATTCACGCCGATGCGCAACTGCGGCGCGTCGTGGAGCGCCCAGGCTCGCCACCCTGGCCGGTGATCGGACGGTGGCGGATTCAAACAGTGAAGGAATAGCGCATGGCATCATTGATCCTGACGGCGGTCGGGGGCGTGCTCGGCGGGCCAATCGGTGCGGCGATCGGCGCGCTGGCGGGCCAGACGATCGATCGGGCAGCGCTGTTCAAACCCAAGGGGCGGCAAGGTCCGCGACTTACCGAGCTGGCCGTGCAGACATCATCCTATGGCACGCCAATCCCGCAACTATTCGGCGCGATGCGGGTGGCGGGCACGGTGATCTGGTCGACCGACCTGATCGAATCGAAAGCCAAAAGCGGCGGCGGCAAAGGCCAACCAAGCAGTACCAGTTTCAGCTATGCGGCATCTTTCGCTGTCATGCTGTCCGCCCGACCGATCACGGGCGTTGGGCGAATCTGGGCGGACGGCAAGCTGCTCCGCGGAGCTGGTGGCGATTTGAAGGCAAGCACCGGGTTGCGCGTGCATCTGGGCGGGGAAGGGCAGATGCCCGATCCGCTGATCGTGGCGGCGGAGGGGGTGGGGCAGGTGCCCGCGCACCGCGGCTGTGCCTATGCCGTGTTCGAGATGTTGCAGCTGGCGGATTTTGGCAATCGGATCCCGTCGCTGACCTTCGAAGTCTTTGCCGATCCCGGGCCGGTGCCGCTTGGCCTGATCGCGCAGACGATCAGCAGCGGTAACGTGGACGGCAGTGGTGTGACCATGCCGATTGCGGGCTTTTCGGCTTATGGCGACAGCGCGCGCGGGGTTCTGGAAACGCTTTCACTTGCGAGCGGGGGCTGGTTCTCTCCGCAGGGCGACCGGTTGGCGATGCGCGATGCCGAGGTGGCGACGGCACAAGCCATTAATGACAGTGGTGCGGCGGCAATCGGCACACGCGGACGCCGCAGGCAACGATCGGTCGCAGCCATCGGTACGGTGCCGCTGACGCTGGCGGTATCGCATTACGACCCCGCGCGGGATTACCAGACCGGCCTGCAGCGCGCGCGTCGGCCGGGTGTCGCCGGCCGTGCCGAGCAAATCGAATTGCCGGCGGCGATCGAAGGTGCTGCGGCAAAGGCGATGGCGATCGCAGCACTGGCGCGTGCCGAGGCCGGGCGGGAGCGCCGCGAGATAACGCTCGATTGGCGCGCGATGCGGATCCTGCCGGGCGATGTCGTGACGATCGATGATGCCGAAGGGCGTTGGCGTGTGGCGCGGGTGTCACTGGAAGCCATGGTGGTGCTGCTCGATCTCGTTCGGCTGGACGATGTGACGGCAACGACAAGTAGCGCGAGTTCGGGCCGGGTGCGCGGCAGCTTGGATATCGAACTTGGTCCGACGATCCTGCACGTCATTGAGCTGCCCGCGCTGGGCGAGCGATTGTTCGATGGGCCGCGCCTGCTGGTTGCCGCCGCAGGCGCTGAACCCGGATGGCGGCGGGCGGCACTTTTGCAAAGCATGGATGGTGGCGGGCGCTGGGTGACTGTCGGAAGCACGGCATTACCGGCGACGATTGGCACGCTCGTGACGCCGGTACCCTCGGCGCCTTCAACACTGCGCGATCTGTCGACGGTTGTCGAGATCGATCTGGTACATGCGGGAATGACGCTGGCGGGGGCCGATGATGCGGCGGTCGATTCGGGCGTCAATCTTGCGTTGCTGGGCAACGAACTGATCCAGTTTGGCCAAGCAGAACAGATTGGGGCAACGCGTTGGCGGTTGCGGCGGTTGCTTCGCGGGCGACGCGGCACGGAAGCCGCATCCGGTGCGCAGGTGAGTGGCGACCGGTTCGTCGTGATCGACGCAGATGATTTGGCGACGATTGACGTCCCGCTCAGCGCTGTCGGGTCACCCGTACGCATCATGGCCTCCGGCGTGGGTGATATCGACGGCCCGGTCGCAGCGGATATTGTACCGAGCGGCATCTCAGTTCGGCCGCCGTCGCCAGTGCATCTGGGCGCGCGACGCACGGGCGACACTGTTTCCATTAGTTGGGTTCGCCGCAGCCGAGCGGGCTGGCGCTGGATTGACGGGGTCGATTCGCCGATCGCCGAGGAAGGCGAGCATTATGCTGTTGATGTCGCGGCGGCCGGCGCCCCCATGCAACGGTTTGCCACCACCGAACCTGGCATAACGGTGCCGATACCAGCGGGGGCATCGCCAATCGTGATCAGCGTTCGCCAGCGCGGCGCGTTCGGCGAATCGCCGCCGTCGATCCTTACCTTGTTCTAGCCAACAGGAGATTGTGATGAGTGATGGCCAGACCGCTCGACTCGGGATGCCAATGTTGCAGCCCGGTCAGGCGCAAAAAGAACTGTATCATAATGAAGCATTGGCGCTGATCGATATCGCGCTGCACGCCACGGTGACGGCCATCGGATTGGACACGCCCCCTGCCAGCCCGACGCCTGGGACGAACTGGATTGTCGGGACTGCGCCGACGGGGGCCTGGGAGGGGGCAGCGCTTCAGCTGGCCGGATGGACGGCAGGCGGCTGGCGCTTTGTGATGCCGACCGAAGGCATGACGGTTTGGAGCCTTGCCGACGGCCTGGAAGGGCGGTTTATCGGGGGTTCCTGGATTGTCGGCGAGGCCCGGGCAACGCGACTGAAGATCGGTGGAGTGCAAGTCGTTGGGCCGCAGCAGCCGGACATAGCACCGCCGTCCGGAGGGGCCACGATTGACGCCGAGGCGCGAACGGTGCTGACCTCAATTTTGGGCGCCCTTTCGGCGCATGGTCTCATCGGCTGACGGCGCAATCTTCTCGTTTTTGTGGCCTTTTCGTCACAGTGCTGGGTATTTGCGCGCTTGCGTGGAAACCAAGCTTTGAGTAGGGAGTTGGGGCTGTCCGTAGTGACACTCAAGAAAGGGGATTATGATGCGGAAGCTCGCCGTTACATTGGCACTCGCCTCCACCGCACTCGCCACACCTGCCATGGCCCGCGATAACTCGTGGTACGTCGGCGTCGAAGGTGGCGGGATGTTGGTCCAAGATATTAAGTTCGACATTGGCACCACTCGCAATGCTTCGACCGTCGACAGCTATTATGGCTACGACGTTGACGGCAACATTGGTTATGATTTCGGTGCATTCCGCGTCGAAGCAGAAGTCGGTTATCGTCGCGCTGCGCCCGACTCGCTGAGCTCGACGGTGGCAACGCCGTTCTTCCGCGACAATGGTACGCTCGCAACCACGCCTGCCGGTGTCTACGACAATGTCGGTGGCAGCAACTCGGCGCTCAGCTTCATGCTGAACGGCTTGCTCGATTTCGGCGATGATGATGGCCTTCAGGGCTTCATCGGCGGCGGTGTCGGTATTGCTCGCGTCAAGACGGCACTGCGCTTCAACTCGAACGGCGATACGCTGAACGATTCGGACACGGTGTTTTCATACCAGGGTCTCGCGGGTGTTCGCGTTCCTGTGAGCAACCGCATCGACGCGTCGCTCAAGTACCGCTTCTTCACGGCACCGAACGCACGGTTTGTTGACGTTAGCGGCCGTAACTATGAAGGCACGTTCCGTTCGCACAGCCTTCTCGCTGGTCTGACGTACAACTTCGGTGAACCGGCAGCGCCGCCGCCACCGCCGCCTCCTCCGCCACCCCCGCCGCCGCCACCCCCACCGCCGCCTCCGCCGCCGGTTGAAGTGGTCTGCTCGCCTGGTCCGTTCATCGTGTTCTTCGAATGGGACAAGTCGAACATCACGCCAGAAGCAGCAAGCATTCTCGATAACGCCATTACGGCTTATCAGAATTGCGGCAACGCTCAGGTGATGCTTGCCGGTCACGCCGACCGTTCGGGTACGCCGACGTACAACGTTGGCCTCTCGCAGCGTCGTGCCGACGCGGTGAAGGGCTACATGGCGTCGCGTTCGATCCCCGAGGGCGTGATCACGACCCAGGCGTTCGGCGAAGGCCGTCCGCTCGTCGAAACCGCCGATGGTGTTCGCGAACTGCAGAACCGTCGCGTGGAAGTTACCTACGGTCCTGGCTCGGGCAACTAAGCCAGATCCGTTTGGACAAAATCAGGGAGGTCGGCGCAAGTCGGCCTCCCTTTTTTGTGCGGATTTTCGATGATCCTGCGTGATGGCATCGTAAGAATGCGGCCCGGCAGAACCAAGGGCCAACACCGACAACCTCAATTGGCGCACGAAATCATGCGATCGTCACGCCTGCGCCGATCGGCAGACGAACCAGCCTTAGCAGCAGCATCCGTCCGCCAGCTTGACGTGCAAAGTCTCATGTTTTGCGGGCAACAGTCATGAAAATCGAGACGTCGCCGTTAGTCGGATTGGCCGGCGATTTCTGCCTCAAGCCATGCCGGCACCATAGCGTTGCCAAAATTGTCGACACGAAGAAGCTCGACCATCACGCCTATTGATGGATAGCGCGCGCGCGTGCGGTCACCCGGTTCGCCGTCGGGCACGACCATCAACCGACGATTGACCTTTGAGCGGTGGTGCATCCTCGCCGTGTTTTCCTGGCCGATATAGCAGCCCTTGCTAAAACTCACGCCGCCCAGCTCTCGGGCATTGCATTCAAGCCACAGCGTTTCGCCATTACCGAGCTCTGCAATTCCCTCGGTCACGCCGAGTGAGAGACGATGGGCGAGCCATGCATCGGTCGGTTCACCTGCCTCCCCCACCCATCGATAGCCGAGAGTCGCCAAACGCGGATCCGGCACACCGCGCCCACTCGATAATGACCAGTGGACCGCGCCATCAACGGGCTCGATCGCGATCGGTCGCCGCAGCCGATAAAGCGCCAGTCGTTTGGCAAGGGCTGCGCGCTGTGATGCCTCGCAATCGATCAGGATGGCATCGCCATCGGGCCACAGCATGAAATCGAACAGCGCCTTGCCTTGAGGCGTCAGCAGTCCGCTCCAAAGCGGCCCGTCGGCAATCGCCGACACATCCTGCGTCACCAACCCTTGCAAAAATCCCACTACATCCTCGCCGCTCAGGCGGAGCAGTGCGCGATCGGCGAGCATCGTGGCATGTGGCATCTCAGTCATGCCGCAGACGTGGGCGTCCCGCCCGGAAAAGCAAGAGCCTGATTACTGGCGATCCCTTACCATCAGTGCGCGACCGACGCGTCAATTCAGGCGCGATGTCGCCCCATCAGAAAGGCAACCAGCGCTGTTTCTTGCGAAACTTCATATAGCCGATATTCACGCCCGCGCGGACGCCGACGCCAAGCCGAATGGGGATCAGCACGATATTACCACGTCGCAAATAGGTCGCCGAGAAGCCGCCGACAAAATACAAATGTCCTTCGCCCTCCGGAAACCGGCGATAAATGTCTTCAGTGTCATAAAGATTGTAGACGAGCACGAATACTTTTGACGCGTTTCCGCCGAGGTCGAATCCCACTGACGGGCCGGTCCAGAAAACGGGCCGGTCCCCCTCAATGCGGTGAGAAAGAACGCCCGATCCGTAGCGCAACCCGACTACAACGGCGCCCGAAGCTTCGCGGCCTGCAATATAGGCGTTCGGCTCTCCCTGTTCTTTCAGGATCTTTTCGAGAATCCCACCCAATCCTTCGGCGCCCTTGCCGAACACGCGTTCGCCAGCGCTGAACAAATCGTTCCGTCGATAAGTACTCGCTGTGACGGTGGTGGTTTCGGCCACGGTCGCACCTTGGTCAGGCGCGCCCTGAGGTGTCGCTCTGGACGTTTCTCCGGGAATGCGGTCATCAACCGGCATTGATTCCGGTGGTGCCGATTCCGGTGCTGGGCGCGGACTGGATTGATCGCTGTTGATCGCGCGATTGGGGTCGACGGTGCGCACCTGCCCCGAAGCGGGCAAGGCGTTCAGCATGAAGACCGCCAGCATTACGCTGACCCACCCCGTCAATCTCCGCATGTCTGGCGCCTTCTCATCACGATCATCGCGATTCATAACGGTCACGGCGATGACCGTGCAATGAACAGTCGGTGACACGAGTCCGTTTTACGGTCGAACGCGCGCAATGATGCCCACGTGGACGGTTGAACCGCAGCCCGCCCCGTTCTATAGCCGCCGCTTGCCGCCAGCTGGAGACGTGGGTGAGTGGCTGAAAC
>CAZWAL010000045.1:0-15605 GCA_964631905.1 uncultured Stakelama sp. | reverse complement strand
TGAAGTTCGGCGGCACGTCGATGGCCGGGATCGAGCGGATCAGGAATGTTGCCGCGCGGGTGAAGCGCGAAGTCGCAGCAGGCCACCAAGTCGCGGTGGTTGTCTCGGCTATGGCGGGGGAGACCGATCGGCTCGTCAATTTCTGTCGTGAGGCATCGCCGCTCTACGATCCGGCCGAATATGATGTGGTCGTGGCCAGCGGCGAACAGGTGACGAGCGGGCTGCTGGCGATCGCGCTGCAGGCGGCGGGCGTCCCGGCGCGGAGCTGGCTCGGCTGGCAATTGCCGATCCGCTCATCGAGCGCGCACGCTGCGGCTCGGATCGACGACATGGATACCGACGCCTTGGTTGCCGCGATGGAGTCAGGCGAAGTCGCGGTGATCCCCGGTTTTCAGGGCATGACCGAGGCGGGGCGAGTGGCAACGCTTGGCCGGGGTGGCTCTGATACCTCGGCAGTGGCGGTGGCAGCCGCCGTGAAGGCCGATCGTTGCGACATCTATACCGATGTCGACGGGGTCTACACCACCGATCCCCGCATCGTGCCACGCGCCCGCAAGCTCAGCCGCGTGACGTACGAAGAAATGCTGGAACTCGCCAGCGTGGGGGCCAAGGTGCTCCAGACGCGCTCGGTCGGGCTGGCGATGAAGGAAGGGGTGCGCATTCAGGTGCTCTCCAGCTTTGATGATCCCAATAACTCGGCCACGGCGGATACGCTGCCCGGCACCATGATCGTCGGCGATGACGAGATAGGAGACGATATGGAACGCCAGCTCATCACCGGCATCGCGCATGACAAGAACGAAGCGAAGATCACGCTGACCCAGGTGCCCGACAAGCCCGGTGCGGTGGCGCGCATCTTTGGGCCGCTTGCCGCGATCAACATCAACGTCGACATGATCATCCAGAATATCGCGCATAATTCCGGGTCGACCGACGTTACCTTCACCGTGCCACAGGCCGAACTCGCGCGTGCGCTCGACGTGCTTGAAAAGGCCAAGGCCGATATCGGCTATGATGCTCAGGTGCACGATACCAAGGTCGCCAAGATCTCCGTCGTTGGCGTGGGGATGCGCAGCCATGCCGGTGTCGCATCGACGATGTTCACCGCGCTGGCGGATCGCGGCATCAATATCCAGGCGATCTCGACCAGCGAGATCAAGGTCAGTGTGCTGATCGAGGAGGACTATACCGAACTTGCGGTGCGTGTGCTCCACACGGCGTACGGGCTTGATGCGGAGGAAGTCGCTTGAGCATCGGCCATGATCGCCTTGCTGCTCGCATGGCGCGCGGCTGCGCATTCCTCGGCAGCGAGACTGCGATCATCTGTGGGGCGATGTCATGGGTGTCCGAACGGCACCTCGTTTCGGCGATCTCCAACGCGGGCGGGTTCGGGTTGATCGCCTGTGGGGCGATGACGCCCGCGCTGCTCGATACCGAGATCGCCGCGACCAAGGCCATGACGGCCAAGCCGTTCGGCGTGAATCTGATCACGATGCACCCGCAATTATTCGATCTGATTGCGGTGTGCGCCAAGCACGCGGTGACGCATGTCGTTCTCGCCGGCGGCCTTCCCCCGGCAGGTGCGCTGGAGGCGATCAAGGCGAGTGGTGCAAAAGTCATTTGCTTCGCCCCCGCGCTCAGCCTGGCGAAAAAGCTGATCCGATCGGGCGTCGACGCGCTGGTTGTCGAGGGGATGGAGGCGGGCGGCCATATCGGCCCGGTATCGACCAGCGTGCTCGCGCAGGAGATTTTGCCGCAAGTCGCCGATCAGGTGCCGGTGTTTGTGGCGGGTGGAATCGGCCGGGGCGAGGCGATCGCCGCCTATCTCGATATGGGTGCAGCGGGGGTTCAGCTCGGCACCCGCTTTGCCTGCGCAACCGAGAGTATCGCCCATCCCAATTTCAAAAAGGCGTTTTTCCGCGCATCGGCGCGTGACGCGATTGCCAGCGTCCAGATCGACCCGCGCCTGCCGGTGATCCCAGTGCGTGCACTGAAGAATGCGGGCGCTGAATTGTTCACCGCGAAGCAGCGCGAAGTCGCCGCCTTGCTCGATGCGGGCAGCGTCGAGATGGGCGAAGCGCAATTGCAGATCGAACATTACTGGGCGGGCGCACTCCGCCGCGCGGTGATCGACGGCGATGTCGAGCATGGCTCGCTCATGGCGGGGCAGTCGGTTGGGATGGTGACTAAGGAGGAACCCGTCGCCGAGATCATCGCGCAGTTGATGGATGAATCAGCGCACGCATTGGAGAGCCGCGCAGCCTGAATCGAGGAATTTCGACCTTTTCTCGTTTTTTGAATAGTTTATGTTCGGTGGGATGGAATCGCCGACGGCCAATCGCGCTTCTTATGTTCCGATGACGAATCGGCATCGGTCGATTGCGGTTTTTCTTGTCATTCTTGTCTACGTCATCTTGGCGCTGATCGTCCTTCACTCGCGCCAGCCGCTTCCCGCAGAGCGTGTGCCCGAGCCGATCACTGTTTTTCGACTGCAGCCGCCCCCAAAGACCTTGCCGCCGCCAATACTAGCTGAACCCGATCGGCCAATTGATACCAAAGCGCCGGCGGCGGTTTCGCCCCGGCCATCGGGAACACCCATGGTGGGCGTCGATACCCCGCCGACGGCGTTGACCGTTTCCCAGCCCGAAGTCAGCCATGTCGACATAACCCCGGCGCCAGTTGCGCTGCCGATGCCCCCAACGGAAGCGGGCGGGGTAGTGGCGCGCAACGAATTTG
Source organism: uncultured Stakelama sp. (assembly GCA_964631905.1). GTDB lineage: Bacteria > Pseudomonadota > Alphaproteobacteria > Sphingomonadales > Sphingomonadaceae > Sphingomonas. The sequence goes on along the minus strand of CAZWAL010000045.1, from coordinate 12,869 downwards.
GGACGGCCGATGGCGAGACTGGCGGCAATGGCGGGCGGGGAAGTGGCGCTGGGAGTGGTGCCGGCAGCGGTGGGGGAAACAGCGGTAACGGCGGCGGCGGGGGCGTTGCTACTAAAGCCGAATGGGCCAGGGAAGTCAGCTGGGAACAAGTCTATGCCGTGCACCCCGCGCGCGCAAAATCCGCCAATGTTTCGGGCAGGGCAATGTTGACCTGCCAAGCAGCGCGCACTGGCAAGCTTCACCATTGCACCGTTGTCAGCGAAACCGCTGGCGGCTGGTCCTTTGGGCGAGCAGCGCTCCAGCTTGTGCCCGATCTACGGGTCGTGCCGCGCAAGGAAAATGGCGTCGTTATTCACAACGGCCAGGTCTATTTCACCATCAGGTTCGACATGCCGATCGCCTTGCCCAAAGGTTCCCCAAGGTCGAAAAACTGACGCGCCAACCGCTTCTCATGGCCCTATTTCGGTGCGCCGGCGGGGTGGCGCAACTCTGCAATTGTCCATCCCATCGCTGCGCTGGTATTGTTGATCATGGTTGCGCTTTCCGTCGGCAGATATGGTGGGGATGATGGTCGCTGCGCCCAATTGCGCCGGGCGACCACACTCGTCTTCGTCATCGGGTTGCATCTGGCGCTGTTGTTGCTGTTGACGCTTGCCCCGCCCGTCCGGCGCCTGGTGAAGGAGGGGACTCCCTTCATCGTAAAGCTGTTGCCGCTGCCATCGACCGAAGAGCCTGCACTGACTACGCCGTCGGCCCCACAGCCGCCGAACAGTCGGCCGGTTCCAACACCGCCGGCAGAACCCATTAAGCCCGCACCACCCGTCAGCGCGACCCCGCAGCCAAGCGTTCTTCCTCTACCGACGCCGCCGCCGGCCCCAATGCCACCGGCAGCGGTGACAGCCAGAGAAGGTGATATCATGATGGCCGGCGGGCGCGGCCGAGCGGCGGCCGTCGGCTTTGCCCCCGCCCGCTGGGTGCGCAAGATCACCGATGAGGAGTTTTTTCCGCTTATGCCGGAGGATCTGTGGCGCGTGCCAATGGACGTCACGTTTCGGCTGCGCTGTCTTGTCGCTGCGGACACCCGTATTGATTGTCGTATTCTGAGCGAATCGCCTACCATCCCCGGCGTGCGCACCGCGGTGCTGAAAGGCCTGCCGATGCTGCGGATGCGTCCGCCAATGCGCGACGGTCGCCCGCTCCTGGATCAGCCGGTCGAGTTCGAATGGCGTGTCGGCCAGCACAGCCGGTTTTCGCCGCTCGATCGGTAACCGACGGGCTGAGGGCGCTGTCATCGCGCTTTGCTTTCTGTTAGCCCGAAGCTGTGCCGATAGCTGCTTCCTCCTCTGCCCGCGAAATCCTTGTCCGGCTTCACGATGTCATGGCCGCGCGCACCACCGCGCAGGCCAAGCTCAACAGTGTCGTCAAGATCATCGGTGAGGCGACTGATAGCGAGGTCTGCTCGATCTATCTGTTGCGCGACGGCGTGCTTGAGTTGTTTGCAACCCAGGGCCTCGATCAGGCCGCGGTCCATGTCACCAAGATGGCGATGGGGGAGGGGCTGGTCGGGACAATTGCCGAGAATGTCGAGATACTGAACCTCGACGAAGCCGCGTCGCACCCTGATTTCGCGTACAAGCCCGAAACCGGCGAAGACAAATTCCACAGCTTTGCCGGCGTGCCGATCATCCGGCGTGAGCGCGCGGTGGGGGTGCTCTGCGTCCAGCATATCGAGCCGCACCGCTATGCCGATGTTGAGGTTGAGGCGTTGCAGACGGTGGCGATGGTGCTGTCTGAATTGATCGCCAATGCCGATCTGATCGACGCGGCCAGTGCTGCGACCACCCGGCCGCAATCGACCGCGGCGATGCGTATCCCGGGCCTGAAGCTGGTCGATGGCATGGCTCGCGGCGTTGCCGTGTTTCACCAACCACGCATCACCATCGAGCATACCGTTGCCGAAGATGCCGACGCCGAGCGCCACCGCGTTTATGGCGCGTTCGACAAGATGCGCGAGCAGATCGAGCGGATGTCGGCACAGGCCGAATTCGGTAAGGGCGGCGAGCATGACGAGGTGCTCGAGACGTACAAGATGTTCGCCTATGACGAAGGCTGGAGCCGCCGGATCAACGAGGCGATCGACAGTGGGCTGACCGCTGAGGCAGCAATCGAGCGCGTCCAGCAGCGCACCCGGATGCGGATGCGGCAGATCGATGATCCGCTGCTCGCCGAGCGGATGCATGATCTTGAGGATCTGTCGAACCGGCTGCTGCGGATCGTTTCCGGCCAGATGGGCACGGCCGCGCAACTCGGGTTGCGACAGGATTCGATCCTGATCGCCCGCAATCTGGGGCCTGCCGAACTGCTCGAATATGATCGGCGGCGGCTGAAAGGCGTGATCCTGGAGGAAGGGTCGCTTACCGCGCATGTGACGATCGTTGCGCGCGCCATGGGCGTGCCGGTGCTTGGCCGGGTCAAGGATGTGCGCCGCCTGATCGGCGACGGTGATCTTTTGTTGCTCGACGTGACCGCCGGCGAGGTTTTTGCGCGACCGACATCGCTGATCGAGGAATCGTTCGAGGGCAAGCTGCTGTTGACCCAGAAGCGGCGTGCCGCGTTCGTGGCGATGCGCGACGAGCCGCCGACGACGCGCGACGGCACCCGATTGACGCTGATGGTCAATGCGGGCTTGCGCGATGATGTTGCAGCGCTTGATCTGACAGGCGCCGACGGGATCGGCCTGTTCCGCACCGAATTCCAGTTTCTTGTTTCCGCTACCTTGCCGCAGCGCGAGCGCCAGCAGCGGCTGTACAAGGACGTGCTCGACGCCGCCGGCGACCGACCGGTGATCTTCCGCACCGTCGACATCGGCGGTGACAAGGCGCTGCCTTATCTGAAGGACGATGCCGCGACCGAGGAAAATCCGGCGATGGGCTGGCGGGCGATCCGGCTCGCGCTGGAACGCGACGGGCTGATGAAGGCGCAGGCGCGCGCGCTGATCGAGGCGGCGGCCGGGCGCACGCTGAACGTGATGTTCCCGATGGTTTCCGAGCCGTGGGAATTCGATGAGGCGCAAGCGTTGTTCGAGGCTCAGCGCGCCTGGATAGCATCGCGCCAGCGCAAGCTGCCGACGCTGATCCGTTATGGTGCCATGCTTGAAGTGCCGGCGCTTGCGGAAATGCTCGATGTGTTGCTGCCGCGGCTCGATTTCCTGTCGATCGGCACCAATGATCTGACTCAGTTCCTGTTTGCCGCCGACCGGGCCAATCCCAAGCTTGCCGAGCGGTACGACTGGCTAAGTCCGGCGATCCTGCGCTTTCTGTCACGGGTGGTTGGTCCGACCCGCGCTGCCGGTGTCGATCTTGCGGTATGTGGCGAAATGGGCGGGCGTACGCTTGAGGCGATGGCGCTGATCGGACTTGGAATCGAACGACTGTCGATCACGCCCGCTGCCGTCGGGCCGGTAAAGGCGATGATCCGGTCGCTCGATCGCGGCAAGCTGATCGACGATATGGCCGTGATGCTTGCCCACCCGCCGCGCGACATGCGCGCAACGCTGACGGCATGGGCGCACGACAATCAGGTCGAATTGATCTGATTGCGGGCCGATCCCGGCTTTCGCGCGTTGACACTCTTCAGTCCCTTTGGGACATAGCCGCGACGAGTGACCATGCCGGAGAAGACAATGCCCGATTCCGATCCGCGCGAAGAAGCAAGCCTGTTCCCCAAGACAGCGGGTGAGCGGCTTCGCGAGGCGCGCGAATCGCAAGGATTGTCGCTGGCAGAAGTGGCGGCGCGAACGCGGGTGCCGCTGCGGCATCTGGAGGCGATCGAACAGTCGAATTATTCCGGCTTGCCGTCGCACACCTATTCGGTTGGTTTTGCAAAGGCCTATGCCCGTGCGATCGGCATGGACGAAGTCGCGATTGCGCGCGATGTGCGCGGCCAGGCCGACGCGGTCCAGCGCCCGCCTGAATATCAACCCTATGAATTGCAGGACCTGAAGCGTCAGCCGCCCAAGGGACTGGCGATGGGGGTGACGATCGTTGCCGTTCTTGTGCTGATCGCCGCCGGCCTGTATTTCGGTACCACTCTGTTCCGCGGGGATGGCGAAACAGCGGTCGCCGCCCCTGCGGCGGAGATCATGCCCGAACCCGTCGCGCCTGAACCGGTTCCGACACCTGTGGCCGGCGGCCAAGTGACGCTGACCGCGACCGATGTGGTTTGGCTGCGGGTCTATGATGCCGACGGCAAATCGCTGTACGAAGCGGAGATGAAACCCGGCGATCGCTTCGACGTGCCCGCCGATGCCAACCGGCCGATGATCAATGTCGGTCGGCCCGACAAATTGCAGGTGAGCGTGAACGGATCGAACGTGCCGCCCTTGGGTGACGGTGCACGGGCGATCAAGGATGTCGAGATCAGTGCTCAGGCATTGCTGGCACGCGGTACGACGCCGGCGACGACCGACACGGCCTCGCCAGTGACTGACGAAGCCGCCACGACCAACAGCCGGACGACAGCACCGCGATCATCCGCGCGGCGCAGGCCCGCGGCGAACGATGGCGCAGCGTCTTCGACCGCGCCAAGTGCCGGGGATCAGCCGTCCGTAACCCCCGCCAATGAACCCGTGCCAAGCACCGGCACGGCACCGCCCACGGGCGGGACAAGCCCGAACCTGTAATCCGTTTGCATGGGACTGGCGAAACCCCGTCGCCGTCCGCTATACCCGCGCAATAATGCGGTGCGTGGGGATTGAAATGCGGATCAAGTCGTTCGGAATCGTGATGCTGGCAGGGGTGCTACTGTGCCCACCCGCATTGGCGCAAAGCAACATCGAGGGTCGGGTCGACCGGCTGGAACGCGAAATGCGGGCCGTGCAGCGCAAGGTTTTTCCGGGTGGCAATGGCCAGTATTTCCCGCCCGACATTTCACCGCAGACCAATCCCAGCACGATTGCGCCCGGATCCCCCGCGTCCACGCCGGTTGCCGATCTGAACGGGCGGATCAGCGCGGTTGAATCGCAGCTGACCACGTTGACGGGGCAGATCGAGCAGAACCAGTATCGGCTGCAACAGTTCGAGGAAGCATTCGCGGCCTATAAGCGCACCACCGATGCGCGGTTGAAGGCGCTGGAGGATACCGCATCGGCCCCCGGCGGCGCTGCCATGGTGTCACCGCCGCCTGCTTCGACAACGGTGACCCCGGCGGCGACCCGGACACCTGCCACGACGCCAGCGAAACCCGCTGCATCGGTTGTGGTGGACCCGGCCCGGGCACAGCTCGTGGCGGCGGTCGAAAAGCCCTCGACCAGTGATCCGGCAGATGATCTCTACGTTTATGGATTCCGGTTGTGGCAGGCCAAGCTTTATCCCGAAGCCCAGTCGCAGCTGAAGCAGGTCGTTTCCAAATATCCCACCAATCGCCGCGCGAGCTGGGCGCAGAATCTGCTTGGCCGGTCGTATCTTGATGAGGGCAAGCCGTCGCTCGCATCGCTTGCATTCTATGAGAATTACAAGAAATTCCCTGATGGCGAACGCGCGCCCGACAGCCTCTTTTTCCTTACCGTTGCGCTCAAGAAGCTTGGCAAGCCGTCGGCCGATATCTGCCAGGTCTATGACGAGCTGAGCGAGGTGTATGCGACCAAGATCACCGCGCAGATGAAGGCAGACATTGCGCGTGGCCGCGTGACCGAAAAGTGCAAGGCCGCCTGATCAGGTGATCATCGCGCCCGATCCCGGGCTAATTGCGCGCTTCAAGGGCGATGTTCACGGCGCGCTTGGTCGGGTGATCGAGCCGGGCGAGCGTGTCGCACTGGCGGTATCCGGTGGACCGGACAGCATGGCGATGCTCGCGCTCGCCGCAGCTGCATTCCCTGGACAGGTGATCGCCGGGACGGTTGATCACGGTTTGCGGCGGGAATCTGGCGATGAAGCGGCCATCGTTGCCGCTTACTGTGTGCAGATTGGCGTAGCGCATGAGACCCTCCCGGTCACCGAACCCCGCGATCTGCGCGATAATCTGCACGATTGGGCAAGGGCGCACCGTTATGCGTTACTGAAACACTGGGCGGTCGATGCTGGCGCACGCATCCTCGCCACCGCGCACCACGCCGACGATCAGGCGGAAACATTCCTGATGCGCGCTGCCCGCGGATCGGGCGTGGCCGGACTGGCAGGGATTCGGGCGCATCAGCGGCAGGAAGTGTCCCGTCCGGTTGGTGATACAGGGTGCGTCTTTGACGTTTTTCCAGTCGACCTGGTCCGGCCCCTGCTTGGCTGGCGGGTCGCCGAGTTGCGCGCGATTGCGCTGGCGAGCGCGATCCCCTTCGTCGATGATCCCAGCAATACGGATGATCGGTTCGACCGGACGGCGTTCCGCGCGCTGCTGCGCGACACGGCACTGCTCGATCCACGCCAGATCGCGCGTTCGGCGGCCCATGCAGCCGAAGCCGATGCCGCACTCCGCGCGATGGAGCGTTGGCTGTGGGACACGCGAAAGGTCACGCCCACTGGGGTCGACGATCCCGAATATCAATCCTGGATCGATGTGGTGGGCCTGCCGCGCGAATTGAAGCGCCGACTCTCGCGCTCGGCCATTGCGGGGGTTCGGGACGTAAATGGTATCACTCGCCCCGATTTTTCAGATGCGACCAACATCGAATCGCTGCTCGACGCGCTTGACGACGGCAAATCGGCGACCCAGGCGGGCATTCTGGTAGTACCAAAGGGCACAATCTGGCGGTTTTTGGAGGCTCCGCCGCGTCGATCACTCTGATCGGCGATACCGCCTAACTGTTCCATTGCCATTCACCTTTTGCTGCCTATCTTGGTGACTCGGAAAGGCGGCACGCGACGATGAACGACAATGAGAGACAGCAGGGCCCCGACAATGGCGGGAACGGCAATCCCTGGATGAAGAATCTGATGATCTGGCTGGGCATTTTGGTTGTCCTGGCGCTGTTCGTCACGATGTTCGAAAACGGTTCGCGCACCGTCGCTGCCAATAACGCGCTGTCCTATTCCGCTTTCCTGTCGAAAGTGAGCGAAGGCTCGGTCCGCGAAGTCAACATCGCCGGTGAGGTCGTGACCGGTACGACCACCAGCGGCGACAAGTTCCGCACCTACGCCCCCGCCGATCCGCAGCTGACCGCACGGCTGCTCGAAAAGGGCGTGATCATCAATGCCCGGCCCGAAGAAGGGCCGTCGATCTGGCAATATATCCTCGTCCAATCGCTGCCGTTCGTCCTGTTCCTGGGCATCGCGTTTTTCGTGCTGCGCCAGATGCAGAAGAATTCAGGTTCGGGCGCGATGGGCTTCGGCAAGTCGCGCGCGCGGATGCTGACGCAGAAGGAAGGCAAGGTGACGTTTGATGACGTTGCCGGCATCGACGAGGCGCGTGAAGAGCTGCAGGAAATCGTCGAATTCCTGAAGGATCCGACCAAGTTTGCTCGCCTCGGCGGCAAGATTCCCAAGGGTGCGTTGCTGATGGGCTCGCCCGGTACCGGCAAGACGCTGCTCGCCCGCGCGATTGCGGGGGAGGCTGGTGTGCCGTTCTTCACGATATCCGGTTCGGATTTTGTCGAGATGTTCGTGGGCGTTGGCGCGAGCCGGGTGCGCGACATGTTCGAGCAGGCCAAGAAGTCTGCGCCCTGCATCGTCTTCATCGATGAAATCGACGCCGTCGGTCGCCACCGTGGCGCCGGGCTTGGCAATGGCAATGACGAGCGCGAACAGACGCTGAACCAGCTGCTGGTCGAGATGGACGGTTTTGAGGCCAATGAGGGCATCATCATCATCGCCGCGACCAACCGCCCAGACGTGCTCGATCCCGCTTTGCTGCGGCCGGGTCGTTTCGATCGCCAGGTCGTGGTGCCGCGCCCCGATATCGAAGGCCGGATCAAGATCCTTCAGGTTCATATGAAGAAGGTGCCACTGGCACCCGACGTCGATCCGCGAACGATTGCGCGCGGCACGCCCGGCTTTTCGGGTGCCGATCTCGCCAACCTTGTCAACGAAGCCGCGCTCACCGCTGCCCGCAAGGGCAAGCGCCTCGTCGCCAATGCCGAGTTCGAAGAGGCCAAGGACAAGGTGATGATGGGGGCCGAAAGGCGCTCAATGGTGATGACCGATGATGAGAAACGGATGACCGCCTATCACGAAGCCGGTCACGCGATCGTTGCCCTGCACGAGCCTGCGTCCGATCCGATCCACAAGGCGACGATCATCCCGCGCGGTCGCGCGCTCGGCATGGTGATGCGCCTGCCGGAACGTGACAGCTATAGCTATCACCGTGACAAGATGTACGCGAACCTTGCCGTTTCGATGGGTGGTCGTGTCGCTGAGGAACTGATTTTCGGCTATGACAAGGTATCGTCAGGTGCCTCGTCGGACATCAGCTATGCCTCGGGCCTCGCGCGCGACATGGTCACTCGCTGGGGCATGTCCGATGCGCTCGGCCCGCTCGAATATGCCGAGCCCGAGGGCGAGACGTATCTCGGTTATTCCTCTGCCCGGCCGATGCGGATGTCGAACGAAACTGCGCAGCTGATCGATGCCGAAATCAAGCGGATCGTGAATGGCGGTCACGAAAAGGCCACGACGTTGCTGACCGAGCATATCGACCAGCTGCATATTCTGGCGGAAGCACTGCTCGAATATGAAACGCTGTCGGGTGATGAGATCAAGCGGCTGATCGCGGGTGACGATATCGGTCGCCCCGATGCCGGGCCAAAGACGTCGTCGCTGCCCGTAGGCGGTACGTCGATCCCCAAGACGCGGCGGCCGAAGGGACCATTCGGCAACCCGGCACCGCAGGGCGCCTGAGGGCCAGCATGATGCTGTCTGTGGTGATCGCGCTATTCTTCGGAATGGCGGCACAGGCAGCATCACCGCCACCTGTATTCGCGACCGGGGATAGCTTTATCGCCGATGCACAAGCGCTCGTCGAACGCGGCCCCGGTGCCGAAAATTCGCCGGAAGCAGATCAGCTCCGTGCCCAGATGGGCGCGGCAGGCGCCGCGCTTCGTGCCCGGGTTGCGGCTGAGAAGGCGGCGGGCAAGCCGATGCTCGCGTGCCTGCCTGCCCCCGGTCAGGCCAGCCTCAATCTCGGCCAGATCATGTCAGGCATCGCGGCGCTGACGCCCGCTCAGCGCGCCGGGCCATTCAACGACGCGTTCGCATTGGCGCTGGCATCAATCTATCCGTGCCCGGCAAAACCCTGAGCCGGCGGGCGCTGATCGGCTTTCCTTTCACCAATAGCATTGTTATGGCGCGCCCCGTGTCAAAGGGAGTGTGGCGATGCGAAAGATGTTCATCGGTTTGGCGACAATCTGCGCGATCATGCCCGTTGCTGCGCATGCCATGTCAGTGGCTGAGTTTCTTGCAAAAACCGATGCATTGAAGGCGAAGGGCCCGCTCGCGCTCGCGTCACCTGACCTTGCGCTGTTGCGCGACGAGGTTGCCGTCGCCTCCGATGCCTATCGTGCTGGTCTTGCAAAAGAGGTGGCCGCCGGTCGCAAACCAAGCAGTTGCCCCCCGCCCAAGGGAACGGCCAAAGTGACGAGCGACGACATCATTGCTGCGTTTCGCGCCATTCCCGCCGGTCAGCGCGCTAAAACGAGCACCAAGGTCGCCTTTGCCGCGTTCATGACCAAGCGTTATCCCTGCAAGGCCTGAACCCAGCGGGTCAGGCCACCAGGCTCAGCAGCACGATGAAGAACAACGTGCCTGCAACAACCGTGAAGATCAGCAGTGCGAAGGTCCTCCACAGCGCACCAAATCGGCTCAGGCCGTAAGCACCGCGCAACTGCTTGTACATGTGAAGCGGCGGCCCGAACGTCAGGATCGTCATGATCATTCCGGTTGGCAGTCCGATTACCTTGCCAACGCTGAGCAATACCGCACCCATCGTCATTGCCGACAGCGAATAGATGGCAAAGATCGCGTGATCATAGGGCCCCACATCGCGGCGGAATGGGAATAGCAGCCAGATAAACGGGATCGATATCGGGATCAGTGCCCAGCTATATTTATACGCGCTTGCCTGAAGCTTGTAAAAAAACAGCTTCGGGTCCTTCAGCGCATATTCCACCCGTTTGTCGAGCGACGGGATGCCGGTGTTGATCTCCCCCTCGAACTCGGCTTTGTCAAAATCCCCTGCCGCAATCGCACTGGCGCTGCGGAGCTCTTGGGCCTCCTTGGCGTTCTCCTTGATCTTCTTGTCGATCGCCTTGGTGTCGCCGCCCTTGGCGCTGATCGCAGCCCGCTCCGCATTCAGTTTGCGGGATTCATCGCCGATTTGCTTGAGCGCGACCTTTAGGCCTTCAGCACTCGTGTCGAACTTGACCCCGTTTCGCTCGCCCTGCACGCTTGCGGAGCCGATCGGCCCGCCAATCGATCCGAAGGTGGCGAACATCAGGAATACCGAGAACAAGAAAAGCGCCAGCGGCGACACGAACCGCGCGCGCTCGCCAGCAATATAACGGCGCGTCAACTGGCCGGGGCGGGTGAACAACAACGGGAGCGTCGTCCAAATCTTGCCTTCGAAATGCCAGACACCGTGGAGCAGATCATGCCCGATCGAGGCGAGTGTGCGGTGGATGTGCGCGGTCTGCCCGCATTGGTGGCAGAAATCGCCGTTCAGCTTGGTGCCGCAATTCAGGCACAGGCCAGAACCATGGGCGGCATGTGCACCGACGGACTCCCCTGCATGCGGTTCAAACGCACGGCCGATCAGGCCCCCGGTGGCGATGTCAGTCGCCGCTTCGATTCCCCCAGACATGTCATGAGGCTATCAAAAGCCAGTCACTTGCGCGACAAAATCTTGTGCGGCGCGACATTGGCGGGCGTGAGCGCTGCTGCTAGCGTCGCCGCATGAGCACTATCCTTACCGATCCCGAGCACATCGTCGCGGCAATGGGCAAGCGCGCCCGGGCAGCATCGGCGGAGTTGGCGGCGTTGCCGACAGACCGGCGAGCGGATGGATTGCGCCGCGCGGCGGACGCACTTCGCGCAGCCATGCCTGTCATCGTTGCAGCCAATGCGGACGATATGGCAGCCGCAAGCAAGGCGGGTTTGTCGGCAGCGATGCTCGATCGGCTTCGACTGGACGATAACCGGGTGGGGGCGATGGCAGCTGGCGTCGCGAGTGTCGCTGAACTACCCGATCCGGTGGGGCAAGTCATCGACCGCACCAATGCCCCCAGCGGGATCATGCTCACCCGATTGCGCGTGCCGATCGGCGTAATCGGGATCATCTATGAAAGCCGGCCCAATGTAACGGCAGATGCGGCGGCATTGTGCGTTATGTCTGGCAACGCGGTCATCCTGCGTGGCGGCAGCGAGGCAAGCCGCAGCAACCGGGCGATTCATGCCGCCTTTGTCGAGGGCCTGACGGCAGCAGGCATGCCGGTGGATGCGGTGCAGTTGATCGAATCAACCGATCGCGCGCTGGTCGGGGCCATGCTGACGGCGGCGGGGTTGATCGACATGATCGTCCCGCGCGGTGGCAAGAGCCTGGTCGCGCGCGTTCAGGCCGATGCCCGTGTGCCGGTGCTCGCGCATCTGGATGGTATCAACCACGTCTATATCGATGCGTCCGCCGATCCGGCCATGGCGCAGGACATCGTGATCAACGCCAAGATGCGGCGCACGGGCGTATGCGGTGCGATGGAAACCTTGCTGATCGACCGGGATTATGTCGAGACCGGCGAGCTGATCGCGATGCTGCGCGCCACCGGATGCGAGCTGCGTGGGGACGCGGCGATCCGCGCCATCGATCCGCGGGTGACACCAGCGACCGACGCGGATTGGGACACCGAATATCTCGACGCGATCGCTTCTGTCGCTGTGGTCGACGGCGTGGATGGCGCGATGGCGCATATCGCCGCGCACGGATCGCACCATACGGACGCGATCGTCGCCAGTGATGCGGCAGTCGCCGAACGCTTTCTGGCGGGCGTGGATAGCGCGATCGTGCTGTGGAATGCCTCAACCCAATATGCCGATGGCGGCGAGTTCGGGCTCGGCGCGGAAATCGGTATCGCGACGGGTCGTCTCCATGCGCGCGGGCCGGTCGCGCTGGAGGGGCTGACGACGTATAAGTGGGTGGGGCGCGGCACCGGGCAGGTGCGGGGTTGATCGTCCCTTGACCCGAATTGGTATTCTTGGTGGTTCGTTCAATCCGGCGCATCGCGGGCACCGTGCGATCAGCATGGCGGCCATGGTCGCGCTTGATCTGGATGAGGTGTGGTGGCTCGTCTCGCCGGGCAATCCGCTGAAAGACAAGGCGGCCGACATGGCCCCCTTTGCCGCGCGCTACGCATCGGCGGTGAAGGTGGCGCGGCATGCACCGATCCGGGTGAGCGCGATCGAGCAGCGGCTCGGTACGCGCTATACCGTCGATACCATCCATAAGTTGACCGCGCTTTACCCCAAGAAACAGTTCATTTGGCTGATGGGCAGCGACAATCTGGTGCAATTTCATCACTGGCGCGGCTGGCGTGACATTGCCCGGCAGGTTCCGATTGCGGTGATCGCCCGTCCGGGGTATGAGAAGTATGCCCGCGCGGCCCCCGCGATGGGTTGGTTGCGGCGGTTCGTCCACCCCGCATATCAGGCATCTAGCTGGACGAGGTGGAGATTGCCGGCACTCGTGCTGTTGCGCTTTCGCCCTGATGAGACGTCGGCGACCCGGCTCCGTAAGGCCGATCCCGCATGGCAGCGTCATTTTCTGCCATCCGTCTCTTTCGTTTCCGAAACAACATTCGACCCACCCCCACCCGGCGACGCGCACCGCGCGCCGCCATTCTAGGAGTTCCCTTGGCCTCAATCCCGCACAGCTATCGTTCGTCCGACACGGACCGTGTCGAG